>JAGZWL010000113.1:0-3446 GCA_018378955.1 Atopobium sp.
CTCAGGCATCTGACAAGAAGAAGATTCTTCGCTACGGCTCCGCAAATTCTAAGCAGGGCCTTGATATGCAGCGTGCAAACAACTCCCAGTCCGCATGTGTTGCAGACTCTGTTTGCGAGTCTTTGCTCCGTTGGACTGAGGATAATGAGCTTGTCACATGTCTGCTTAAAGAGATTCCAACCTTTGAGTCTGACGGTCTTACTCTTAAGTGCGAGCTCAAAGAGGGCATTAAGTTCCACGACGGTACTACTTTGACCGCAAAGGATGTTAAGTACACCTTTGAGCGTATGTTTAAGCCAGAAACTAAGGCTCTCTCCACCAGCTTCTTTGACAAGATTAAGGGTGCTCCAGAGATGCTTGCCGGTAAGGCAACTGAGCTTGAGGGCCTGACTGTTCAGGATGATACTCACTTCACCTTTACGCTTTCCGAGCCTTACATTGTCTTTGTAAGCGTTCTTGGTATCTCCTATGCTTGCATTTTCCCAGAGAAGGCTTGTGAGGCTGCTGGCGCTAATTGGGGTACTGGTACTAATCTTATTGGTACTGGTAAGTACAAGATTAAGAGCAATGATGACACCACTGAGGTAGTTCTCGAGCGTTTTGATGACTATCACGACGGCAAGCCTGCACTGGATGAGATTCGTATTCACTACTATGACGATTCCAATACTCAGCTGCTTGCGTTTAAGAACAATGACATTGATTACTGCGATCTTCCATCTTCTCTGTATCAGCAGTATTCAAGCGATGCTGACGTCAAGGATCTTATCACTGCATATCAGACCCTTGGTGTTAACTTCATCAACCTTAACCTCAAAGAGGGTCTGGGTCTGACTGATCCTAAGGTTCGTCAGGCACTTTCTCTGGCAATCAACCGTCAGGAGCTTGTAGATAACATTGCTTCTGGCAACGGTACCGTTGCAAGTGGTTGGCTTGCTCCTGCAACACCTGGTTACGACAAGAGCGCACCTGCATTTGAATACGATCCTGAGAAGGCTAAGTCTCTGCTTGCTGAGGCTGGTGCATCTGACCTTAAGCTTTCTGCAAAGGTTAGAAAGTCTTACGAAAAACTCCTTGTTGCTGTTCAGGAGTACTGGAGCAAGGTTGGCGTTACCCTTGATGTTCAGGTAGAGGACAACGCAGTCTGGAATACTGACTGGGCTGCTGGTAACCTCCAGATTACTACCCTTGCTTGGTATCCACTGTTTGCCGATGGTGACCAGCACCTGTACACCTACTTCTACAGCACTAACGCTGCAAAGAAGTCTTCCTTCTACAACAACCCAGAGTTTGACAAGCTTCTTGTTGAGGGTCGCTCTGAGTCTAACAAGGATAAGAGAACAGAGGATTACAAGGACGCAGATAACCTGCTGACTCGTACAGACTTTGCTACACTTCCTCTGTATTGGCCAAAGAACTCCTTTGTCGCTAAGAAGTACGTCAAGAACGCTAAGGTTGGAAACTTGATCTATCACTTCTTTGATGTCGATATTGATACATCTAATTCCGATTACACCGTTCCAGAGGACTAAGTAGCAAACTTGCTATAAACTTTAAAGCGGCATCTAAGATTCTTGGATGCCGCTTCATTTTCTTGAGGGGAGAGGAGCTCAGGAGTGAGATCGTTTCTAATCAAACGAATCCTTCAAGCAGTGAGCGTTGTAGTTTGTATTTCTGCTTTAACGTTTTTTGTCTTGAACATTGTCCCAGGTGATCCAGTACGAGTCATGATGGGCGATATGGCTGATGAGGCTACTGTTCAACAGGTCCGTCACACCATGGGTCTTGATAAGCCAATTCCAGAGCAGTACGCAAACTGGTTTGTAAAAATGCTTGGTGGAGATTTTGGAACTTCTTACACTCAGAAGCGACCTGTCATTGCACTTCTGACCAAGGCCTTAGTTGTTACGCTACGCTTAGCAGTGTTTGCGTATCTTTTTGCCATAGTACTTGGTCTTTTGATGGGTATTCTCGCCGCAGTAAACCATGGAAAATGGCTTGATAGAACACTTATGTCAGTTGCAATTTTTGGTATTTCTGCCCCTTCATTCTGGGTGGCATTAGTACTGCAGATTATTTTTGCCTTGACGCTTAAATGGTTCCCGCTATCAGGCGTTAAAACACCATCCGCCTACGTTCTTCCAGTTATTGCGCTGGGTTCTCGTTATGCAGCAAGTATTGCTCGTGTTACCAGGACTAGCATGCTGGATGTATTAAATCAGGACTACATTAGAACTGCTGAAGCTAAGGGTCTTAAGCGCTCCGCTATTGTTTTGAAACATGCGCTCAGAAATGCTCTTATCCCAATTATTACCATTGCTGGATCTCAGCTGGGAGACATTCTTACTGGTTCCATCATCATTGAGCAGATCTTCAACATGAACGGTATGGGTAAGCTGCTTATCGATGCAATTAATGCTCGTGACCTGCCGCTAATTCAAGGTAGTGTCATGTACGTGGCAATTATCTGCGTTGTTATCTATCTGCTTGTTGATATCTTGTACGCGGTAGTTGATCCACGCATTCGTCTTGGAGAGGAGGCATCAGAGTAATGGCTTTGTTTACAAGTGATAAAAATAGCGAGAAGGTCCAAAAGACTGAAGCTGTACTTGAGGATGCCGCCAAGGCTCAAGAAGAGGAGCAGGCTGCCACGGGAAAGGTCCGTGCGCAGAGCTATTGGCAGGTTAGCTGGAACATCTTTAAGAAAAATAAACTGGGCATGATTTGCTTGGGCATTGTTTTGGCTTTGGTGATTATTGCAATTCTTGCTCCTGTTCTTGCTCCATATGGCTACAAAGATCAAAACCTTTCAATTCAGAATCAGAATCCAACATTTGCGCACCTACTTGGTACTGATGAGTATGGCCGAGATATTCTTTCTCGTATTATTTACGGCTGCCAGATTTCTCTGTCTGTTGGTATTATTTCGCAGGCAATTGCCCTGTTTATCGGCTTTGTAGCAGGAGTTGCAGCAGGATATTACGGTCGCTGGGTTGATGCAGTTGTGTCCTTTGTCATCCAGGTCTTCTCTAGTTTCCCATTCTTGCTCTTTGCAATTTTGATTATGTTTGTTATGGGACCAGGTCTCATTAACCTCTACATTGCATTGGGTCTTTTGATGTGGACTACCACCGCAAGGCTGATTCGTGGCGATGTCATGCGCCTGAAGAATTCTGAATACATTCAGTCTTGTATTCTGTCTGGCGGTAATAGCTTCCGCATCATCATGAAACATCTCTTGCCTAACTGTATGTCAACGCTGATTGTTGTTTCTACCTTGGGCATTCCAAGCGCAATTCTTTCTGAGGCAACACTCTCGTTCTTGGGATTGGGCGTTCAGCCACCTGAGGCAAGTTGGGGCCAAATGATTGCAGCATCTCAGCCATATCTTGCATCACAGCCTCTTTACAGTATTGCTCCAGGTATTGTCATCATCATCACGGTTA
>JAGZWL010000114.1:0-3440 GCA_018378955.1 Atopobium sp.
TATTTGACTGTGAACTGCCAGGGTAGAAAGGCTGCTGGCTTTCTGAAAGGTCTTGAACCTTTGTAAGACAATAATCAGACTTCTCCATACCAAGGAAGTTTGTACTAACCGTCTTATTCAAGCTAATGTACTTTGAATCAGAAAGGTGCATGAGAGTTGCCGTTAGAGCATCTCCCTTTATTTCCTCACTGTTATAAAGCATGGAAAGGACTGCCGGGTGATCATTAGATGGGACATCTCTGTAGTAAAGGTCATTAAACTGAGGGGTCATAACCTTTTTGTATTTAATACGCAGCAAGATTGCTGCTACAACGGTGATAGCTGCAAGTACTAATGGTGCATAAAGAATAAGAGCTACCTGAGTTTTTGCAACATCACGCTTGTGATTTGCCTCGTCAGCCCACGCTTGTTCCTCAGACAGAATGCTGCTCAGTTTATTCTGCTGAATGGGAGTTAGCCCAGAAACCCAATCGGTTGGGAACGTAATACGAGCTTCCGCAAACTCATCAGTTCCCACGCCAGGGACTTTGTAGACGACCGCATTATTGGTAATTTCTACATTCGCGTCTAGTGGACCATGTCCCCAAGCACGAACTGTATCTCCAGCCACAATTGACTGTCCTGAAGGAACAGGAAGATGAATAGTAGCAGTGACATTTCGAGACTCAGAATCCCAGCCATCAGATACAAATTTCCAGTACAACTCTGCAGTATCAGACCAGTTTGTTACAACATTAGTAATGTCATACTCGATAGTTATATGTGCATACTCATCATCATGTGCTGAATAAATCTTCAAGTTCAACATATTGCCTGATAGAGTGGGAACATAATACTCGTCTGAGCTGGCACTATTTCCATTTGAGTCTTTGCTGTAAAGCTGACGCGTTCCCTGCTTATCCTGAACGGTAACTGAAGTAATGTTTACTTCAACGTTCTGCCCATTATATTTATTCTTTCCAACTGGAAGATTCCAATAGACACCGTGAAAGCTTCCTCTGAAATAGAATGTACGAGTTTCTACGACATGCAACGTTCCGTCCTTTTGAACCGTCGCATCAATATTTACCGTATCTATTGAAAGGTCACGTGCAAATGCTTTTGCCGGTGCAATTAGAAACGCAACAGCCAAAAGCATTATGCAAAGCGCAATCTTTACAAACTGGCTCTTTTTAGAAGAGCGAAGCGAGACTTTATACATGGAAACTCCTTTATGTTACTTTCGCAACTCTTCTTAAAGGATACCACGTACTGTTTAATCTGCTGGTGAATATGAGTTATCCAGTTCAAACAAAGCAGGCGGTAGGCCTTTATCCCACTCCTCTCCTACTTCCTCAGAAAGCAAATACTCATCAGTTTCTATAAAGGGAAGGTTGGCAATTCTTTTATTTCTTGATACTTCGAGATTGCATACAAGTGAGCTTGGACCGCTGAAGTCTAGAAGGCACCCGTAACAAATTCTCATGTCCTGAAACAGCTTTTCTCCGCATCTGGGGCAAATTTTTACGGAGTAGTTTTCTATAGCCATAGCGACTCCTTCTTTCAACGTTGCTTTCTTCAGTACTTATTTCTTGAATGAGCACTTTCTGACCAACCTCAAACCATGGGAAATCATCAACTGATGGTCTTTCAAATGTGCAATAAGCACCCGCGCAGCTATGAATTTGTTTAGGATGTACTCGTCTCCGAATTTTTAAAATTTCTCCGTGATCGTCTGCAAATGCGATATCAATCGGATACGTCATTCCAAAAGTATGAACTGAAGAGCACCTTAGAAGTAAGACTGGAGGAGCTGTTATCTCGGTACCCAAAAGACCGACGAACTTTTCGAAGCCTCCTTGTAACAATTCAAAAATTTGCTCTGAATTAGGGACTTCTTCTATCGAAACCTGTACATTCATTTTCAAATCACAACTCCCGACTTATAGGGACTAACAACAATTGAAGTTGTATGGGTGAGGTACAGAGGAGACTCTAATGACACTAAGGGGAGACGCACAGTATGTGGCCAAGGTCTGTACTTTAGAGTTGCTTGATATTTAGGAAAAACAGAGACCATATTCCCAATCCCCTCCTTTTCTCCCTCCATGGAGACGACAATGTCGCAATTGTCATCACATTTAAGAGCAGTTTTTATTTTCTGAGTTAAGTTTTCTAGCGTTCCTCCATCCGTGGAATGACTGGAAGAAATTCCATGAGCAATGATTTGATCTGCCGCAACACGATCAAACTTTGAGCACATATCTGCAAACTTAAATAAATTGATTGCAATTAGAGCAACCACTAATACAACCGGAAGTACCAATGCAGTCTCAACAAACATTTGCCCTTTTTGGCAACAAAGAAATTTCATTTTTCTCATATGCCACCAAAAACTTTCTTAACATCAATTTCTAAAGGAATCTCAATATCAATGACAGGAATGGTCAGCTTTGCAATTGTGATTTTGTCAGGCAAATACTGGAGAGAAAACGCACCAAGTGAACGAGCTAAAGCAATTGGATCTGATGTATTAGGTATTTTCTGAACTAGTTCACGAATCGTTGATTCTTTCTCAAAGCCAGCTTGTTTCAAAACACTTTCTGTATTAACAAGAACAGGCTTCATTTGTCTTAAATCACTTGGCTCTAATCCAGCGTCAATAACTATTTGTTTCAAAGCACTCTGTAATTTGGAGCCGACACTTCCACCTGTTATTCCGTCAACGTTATCAAGAAATTCCGACAGCTTAGAAGACCAAGAAGTTACACCATCCCCATATGAGATTAAAAGAGATCCCCACAAGCTCATTACCTTATCTATGGTCTGTCCAATAAACCCTCCCCTCCTTTCAACCTGATCAAAAAAGCTTGAAAGAACGTTGTTTGTAGAAGAGCTGTCTGGAGCAAGCGTTGCTCCGGATATTGCATATCCTTCTGGGAGAAAAACTGACTGCTCAAGTGTTCCTAAACTTCCTTGAAATTCTGGAGATGAACCTCCTCTTCTCACAAATGAAATACATCCCCAAGCTCCTGGAGGACATAATCTGGGCCTAGCAACCTTTAGGGCATCAAGTGCTTTTTGAAATATTCCAGTTGATTTATCTGCAGCTTCAGACAACTTTTTTCGCAAATCTTTTATTTGCTGACGTGATGATTCATAAACTTCAGACTCTTCGACTACGATTTTCCAGTAATACTCAAACCCGTTATCAATATTTGTCGAAGCAGAAGCCACTCTTCCCACATCGCTGCTCGTAAAATGACAATGTTGACACTCATGAACCGCTCCAGAATCTAAATCTTGTAGCGATGCAAATCCCGCGTTTTCTCCTGTTGCTCCTGGACAAGACCTATGAGCATGAATGGTTTTCTCGCCATTTTCATAGGTGCAAGGCCAAATAGGCTTTAGATACAGGTCTGTTTTCTTTGTCTCTTCTAAATTATGTGGTAATCGAGGCA
>JAGZWL010000115.1:0-3353 GCA_018378955.1 Atopobium sp.
TGCTGAGTTTGCCCTTTGGCATATGAGCCTCCTTTTTCTCTTTAGTAATAATACACGTGTTCTAAAAATTAATCAAACGAATGTTCTATTTTTTCTTGACACGAACAAATGTACTACATATTATTAGTACAAACGTTCGGATATGACTTTTTGTCCGGTGTATTAGATATAACTAGTTCCGTAAAAACTATTACGGAAGGAAATGATATGAGGCGTATGTATCAGTCAAAGATGTATCAGGTTAACGGCACTTCAGCACTTGCTTCTTATAAGCCTGCATTCAAGGTTATTGAAGGCGGCGCAAAGAAGGGTTCCGTTGCACCTCAGCGTGAGGAAGTCTCTTACATAAAGACGCTGTCCAACAAAGAGGCTTTTATTGCAGGTCTTATTGTTACCGCATCATTTATTCTGATGTTTGCGGTTTCCTTCCTTCGCACAACTGCCCTTAATTCATTTGCTACATCTGTAATGGATAGCGCTTCACAAACAATTACCGTTCATAGCAATGATACGTTGTGGTCAATTGCAGAGAGCAACCCAATTGAGGGCGTCTCCACAGAGCAGCAAGTAAGTTGGATTAGAGAAAGAAATAATCTCGATTCTTCTCTTTTAAGAGCTGGACAAACCTTAGAGATTCCTTCTGTATCTAAATAGTAAATATTTATGTAAATTTCTCTCAGAATTCTGTGTTGATAGCAGTCAATACCTCGTAAAATGGTATCTTCCTTTTATACGAAAAAAGGGGATTCCATGCGTTGTCCAAAATGCGGTCACGAAGAGTCAAAGGTTATTGATTCTCGTTCATCTGAGAATAACGATGCTATTAGAAGGCGTCGCGAGTGCATGTCCTGTAAGTTTCGTTTTACAACCTATGAGCGCTTAGAAGAGATTCCTATCACCGTTGTGAAGAAAGACGGTCACAAGGAGCCTTTTGATAGACAGAAGCTTATGAGAGGTCTTGTTGCTGCAACAGTAAAGAGAGATATCTCTGTTTCTTCTCTTGATCATTTTATCGATGGTATTGAGTCTCAGATTAGAGATAAGGGCCAATACGAGATTAAATCTGAAGACCTTGGAAGTATTGTACTTAAAAACCTAGTTATGCTTGATAAAGTTGCATACATTAGGTTTGCTTCTGTCTATAGAGACTTTAAAGACGTTGATGAATTTAGCGCAGAATTAAGGAGCTTGAATTAATGAGCAATTTTGACATCCAGCTACCTATTAAACGCCTTGATCCTACTGTTGAACTACCTTCGTACGCCTATACAGGAGACGCTGGATTAGATCTTAGAAGTGCTGAAGATGTTGATCTTGCTCCTTTTGAGCGCAAACTTATTTCCACCGGTTTAGCTATCGCAATTCCTGATGGATATGCAGGATTTGTTCAGCCTAGAAGCGGTCTCGCACTTAAAAAGGGCCTTTCTATGGCAAATACTCCAGGACTTATTGACGCTCATTATCGTGGAGAGCTTAAAGTTTGCGCCATTAATCTTGATAGTAAAGAAACTATTCATATTGAGCGCGGCGAGCGCATTGCACAGCTTGTAATTCAGCAAGTTCCAGTTGTACAGCTTGTTGAGGTTGATGAGCTTGATCAGACCGATCGCGGTGCCGGTGGATTTGGTTCAAGCGGAGTTCAGTAATTTCTTATTTTGGTGATAAGCGCTGCGGCGTTTGCATAAAGGAAAAGTCTCTTTAGGAAGGAAGAGCTTAATGGAGAAGTTCTTTAAGGTAGCTGAGCGTGGTAGTAATCCCGCTCAAGAATTTAGGGCTGGAATTACAACATTCCTCGCAATGGCATACATCATTGCAGTAAACCCAGCTCTTCTCGCTGCTGCAGGAGTTCCAATTTCGGCAGCTATTACTGCTACCTGTCTTGGTGGCGGCATCATGACCATTTTGATGGGTCTGTTCTCTAACCGTCCACTTGCTTGCGCATCTGGTATGGGTGTAAACGCTGTTGTTGCTTTCTCTCTCACTCCAATTACTGGTGGAGATTGGCATGCATCAATGGCAGTAATCTTTATTGAGGGCGTTGCTATTCTCCTTTTAGTTCTTTGCGGCCTTCGTGAAGCTATCATGGATGCAATTCCTGTAAACCTACGCCACGCAATCTCAGTTGGCCTAGGTCTTTTTATTGCCATGATTGGTCTCAAGAACAGCGGTATTATCATTGCAAATGAGTCCACACTTGTTGGTCTTGGCGATATTTTCTCTCCAACCTTTATCGTTGGTGTAATTTCCATTGTTGCAACAGTTGTTCTTTACTCTGCTCGTGTTAAAGGTTCCCTGCTTATCGGCATTATTCTTGCCGTACTTGCTGGTATTCCTCTTGGTGTTACCGCAAGCCCTACTGGCATTGTTTCTGGTCTTGATTTCTCCACTTTTGGTGCACCATTCTTGACCGATGGCGCGGGTGTCATGGGTATTGTTAAGGCACTGACAACTCCAGTTCTTCTTGTATTTGCATTCTCTCTGATGATGTCCGACTTCTTCGATACCATGGGTTCTGCTATGGCTATTGCTAAGCAAGGTGACTTCCTCACTGAGGACGGCAACGTTAAGGACATCAAGCAAATCCTTATTGTTGACTCTGCTGCAGCTGCTGCGGGTGGTCTCTTTGGCGCTTCTTCCATTACTACCTTTATTGAGTCTGCATCTGGTGCAGCCGATGGTGGTCGTACTGGTCTTTCTTCTATCTTCACTGGTCTGCTCTTTATTGCAGCTGCATTTATTGCGCCTCTTATTTCTATCGTCAGCTCTGCAGCTACCTGCGGCGCACTGGTCCTTGTTGGCTTCCTGATGATGTCTGAGGTCACTGAGATTGATTGGAATGATCTTCTCGAGGGCTTCCCAGCATTTATGGTTATCGCCGGTATTCCAATGACTTACTCTATTTCTGACGGCATTGGTTTTGGCTTCATTTTCTACGTTGTCGTCGCTCTTGTTACCGGTAATGTTAAGAAGGTTAAGCCTTTAATGTGGGTTGCAACTCTTGCGTTTGTTGCTTACTTCATTATTGCTAACTAGTTTGTAGTACTAGAGGAGGCGCGCTTAAGATGGAGGTCTTGGCGCGCCTCTTTTTCTATTTGTGAATAGATTGTGTACAATCTATTCTTAAGAGATAACTGATAATGATTGTCATCAGTAGGGTATAACAAGGCCAGTTACGATTTATACGATTGGAGCCAATCATGGCAGACGTTATTACTAAAGACCTTGTTATTGTTGGCGGTGGTCCTGCGGGACTTTCAGCTGCAATTTATGCAAAACGCGCTCTTCTCGATACCGTTGTTCTAGAGAAACAGGCCGTTGGTGGTCAGGTTATCACTACAACTGAGGTTGAGAAT
>JAGZWL010000003.1:0-42728 GCA_018378955.1 Atopobium sp.
ATGGATCTTCTGATTTCTTGAGAAGTCCTCCGGAATAGTTTCACTTGTTATGTCTTCAATGTCGACGCCAGCTCGCTGGATTTTCTCGACATCTGGCTTAAAGGTACGCAGGTTGCACGAGAAAATGGCAACGCCACCACGAGTCAGAAGGCGAGAAATGCCAATAATAAGCTCAGCGTGATCTCTCTGGACATCAAACGAGCTTTGCCTCATGCGCGATGAGTTAGAGAAGGTGGGGACGTCGCAGAAGATGACGTTCCAGCGATTTTTGGTATGACGCATCTCGGTAATCCAAGATAGGACGTCTGCCTGGACAAACTCGTGTTCCTCGCCGTCAAAACCGTTGCGCTTCATGTTGCGCTTGGCCCACTCAAGCGAAGGCTTGGAGAGGTCAACGGTTGTGGAGTGAAGCGCGCCACCATCTGCTGCGTAGCAGGTAGCGGTACCTGTGTAGGCAAAGAGATTGAGGAAGCTCTTAGCAGGTCCGGCGCTTTTCATGAGCTCACGAATTTCTGCACGTGTATCGCGGTGATCCAAGAAGATTCCACAGTCCAGTCTGGATGCAAAGTTGACCTCAAAGAGTAGGCCGCCCTCATCGATGAGCAACATTTCTTTTCTGGAGTTGTCTGCAGCGCTGCCCTCGTCAGAGTACTGAGAGCCACCTTTTGCACGCGTTCTTGTTCGTAGATTTACGTTTGAGCTAGGTACGCCTAGAATGCGAGGGGCCAGAGCTAGGACGTCTAGGAGGCGACGCTTTGCAAGGTCTGGATCAATCTCTTTAGATGCAGCGTACTCAGAGATTTGCAGCCAGGTAGTTGGCTTTGTGGCGCCCTTGTAGATGTCAATGCTGACGGCATAATCGGGCAGGTCAGCGTCATATACGCGGTAACACGAGACGTCGTTTTTACGAGCCCACTTAGCGCGTTGCTTGGCCACCTTAGCAAGGCGTGCGGCAAATTGATCTGATGCAGGAACCAGTACGCTTACTGGCTGGTTGTTAACCATGACAGTAGGACCTGCAGGAACCGAGATAAGCTCGGAGTTGCTTGCAGGTGCAGTGGCATCAGCTTCGCTGCCACCTGCTTTCTCTGCGATCGCGGCAGGGTAGCAGCGCATGGTGGCAATGGAGTTGCCCACGTAGACAGAAAGTGTCTGCGATGGAGTTGCTCTGAGTACCGTATCAGTATTTGTATCGCTGGTAAGAAGCGTGCTTGCCTGTCCCGCAAAAAGTCCAAGCGTAGCGTAAGCAGAACCCTGGAGTGTGGGCTCTTCTTTGGTCCACGAGAGATCGGCAACAATGCCCGTGAAGTGCTCTGCATGTTTGAGCAGCTCAGAAGCTGCCAAGAACTGCACGTCAGCCTTGAGCCCGCCTGCACGAAGCGTATAAAGCACAGCCTCTTTGGCCTTTGGGCGAGGGTCCGCTGCATAGAGTGTGATCTGGCGCTCTTGGCCCTTCTCGGCACGTTCATCAGCCTCGACAAGCAAATCCTGCCAGGCATCGTCGTCGTGGCCAGCCCATCCCGTCATGCCCCAGCGAGCGCGTAGAATGCCCGGCGCCACGTCCAGCGCCATGCCCGCTGCCTCCTGTGCAAGCGCGCCTGCTCCCGGGAACAGCAGCGCCGGCAGCGGCACATCTGGCGAGAAACCCGGTGCACTCGCGGCAGTTTGCGCCTGCAGGTACAGAAGGGCAGCAGCGTAGTCCAGCCTGAGCGGCGCAAACTCACGTGCCGGCCCTCGACCGCCAGTCAGACTGCGCTTAAAGAGCGCTTCACCAGCAAGGTCAATGCCAACTGTGGCGCGGTTGCGTGAGACGCGCACGACAATAGTTACGTCAGGTGCAAGCGTGTTGACCATAGGACGGCTTCCGCGCTTTGCTGCAAGTCGGTCTACAATAGCGTCTTTTGTTCTGACAGCAATGAAGTTGGTGTTTCTGAGCTGGTCATTTGTGCCGTGAGCGCTGACTGCAATGGTGGCATGCGGACCAATATGGTCTTCCCAAGCAATGTGGGAGAGGCCTTCGTAGAGAGCGTCTGAAGTTGCAGCGCCAACGCGATCAAGCACCAAAATGACGCGAGACGTGAGACGAGACCATAAACAGACGCGGTAAGCATCGGCAAGTGAGCCGTAAAACGCAACCTGTCCGCCAAGAGGACGCACCTTTTTGATGCGCAGGCCGTCAAGCTCCTGTGCAAGAAGCTTCTCAAAGCCTTTTGGACACGTTGCAAAGAACTCAAGTTCTTGAGACATCGGGACACCTTTCGCCCGTAGGAATTGAATACATACTAGTGCAACATTTTCCCATGTTTTTCTCGCCAAATGGTTGGGGAAAAGAAAATACATCAAGAACCCGTGGGTGCTCGGCCGCGCGCGTTCCCTTGAGTCGTCCCTCGGTCGTGCGTGGCTGTGAGCAGCGCGTCTGCAGCCCGCACCAACCTCCACTCACCGAAGAGCGGAAGTTCATACATAATGTCCCAAATCATCTGTTATTTTTCGCTTAAAATACGCGTAGTATCTTTTATAAGGAAATACAGAGAGCTGTTCGAGGTTTGGGAGTCATTATGGATGCAAAAGTTATGGAAGCATTTGAGTCCTGGCGTGCAAACGTCACCGAAGAAGACCTGGTAAAAGAGCTCGGAGAGCTTGCAAAACCAGAAGCAGAAGATAAGCTCTACGATGCATTTTATCGCTCACTTGCATTTGGTACCGCTGGTCTTCGTGGCACCATTGGCGTTGGCACTAACCGCATGAACGTCTATGTTGTTGCTCAGGCAACCCAGGGACTTGCGGATTACCTCAACGCTCACTACCAAAATCCTACCGTGGCTCTTGCAAGGGATTCTCGCCTCAAGGGTGAGGATTTCCAGAAGGTTGCAGCTGGTGTTTTAGCAGCTAATGGCATCCGTGTGTACGTCTATCCACGCATTGAGCCTGTCCCAACGCTCTCGTTTGCCGTCCGCTACCTCAAGACTTCCGCAGGTATTGTGCTTACCGCAAGCCACAACCCTGCGCCCTACAACGGCTACAAGGTGTACAACGATAACGGCGGCCAGATTACGGATGAGGCAGCGGCTGAGATTTCTGCAAACATCGCACGCGTCAATCCTTTTGACGTCAAGCCTATGGACTTTGAAGAAGGCCTGGAGAAGGGCTTGATCATTTGGACTCCAGAAGAGGTTCTGGACAACTTTATTGAGGCTATCAAGCGTGTTTCTATTCCAGGATTTAAGGCTGCCGACGGCTACAAGGTTGTGTACACACCGCTTAATGGTACAGGTATGGAGTGCGTCACGCGCATCCTCAAGGAGATTGGCGTCAATGACGTTGACGTTGTTCCAGAACAGGCAGAGCCAGATGGAAACTTCCCCACATGCTCCTATCCAAATCCTGAGTTCCGTGAGGCACTTGATCTGGGCCTCAAGCTTGCCGACAAGGTAAAGCCAAACCTTTTGGTGGCAACCGATCCTGACGCAGACCGTATGGGCACTGCAATCCCTCATAACGGCGATTACGTGTTGCTTTCCGGCAACGAGATGGGCGTCCTGCTTATGGACTGGCTTCTTACCATGGCTGAAGAGCGTGGCGAGAAACCCCAGGATAAGGTAGCTGTTTCTACTATCGTATCCTCTGCTATGCCCGACGTCTTGGCGCGTGCCCGCGGCTTTGAGATGCGCCGCGTGCTCACGGGCTTCAAGTACATCGGCGACCAAATTGACCAGCTCAAGGATGCCGGTGAGGAGGATCGCTTCCTCATGGGCTTTGAGGAGTCCTACGGCTATCTTGTTGGCACACATGCTCGCGATAAGGACGCTATTGTCGCCACCATGCTTTGCGTTGAAATGGCTTCTTGGTATGCCGCTCGCAACATGGACCTCTACGAGGCGATGGATGCCCTGTATCAGCGCTATGGCTACTACCTCAATGGCGTTGTCAATGCTGCCTATCCAGGCGCTGAGGGCGCCGCTAAGATGGCTCAGATCATGAGCAGCCTGCGTAAGAATCCACTGGAAACGGTGGGCAACTACAAGGTTGTTGGCGTAACAGACTATGCTGAGTGTGCAGAAATGCCTCGCGTCTCGGGCCTGCAAAAAGAGGCTCCTCAGACGCTGCCAGCATCCAACGTTATTGAGTATAGGCTTGAGGGAGACAACAAGGTCATCTTCCGTCCATCTGGTACTGAGCCAAAGGTCAAGTCTTACCTCTTTGCTAACGGAGCCACTCGCGAAGAGGCTGAGGCACGCATCGCCGAGCTCAGCGAGGCTGCACAGAAGGTGCTTTCATAGTTCGCCTTTACCTCTAAAACGTTTTTCCACGCAATTCTTTGGCGAGAAACCCGTCCAGCCCAGCATTCACCTTTTGTGGATGCTGGGTTTTTTACTCTGCGGTCTTTACCGTCACGGTATACAGGGCATTTGCAGCGCTGGCAATAGTTTCTGCCGCCCATGGACGTGCGCTTACCTCAGGGGACAGAGGGTCGTGGACATTTACGGTGCCGTCATCGTTCTTGCTGGTTACCAAAATCCAGTGATCGCCATCAGAACTCAGCTTATTGCCCTTAACCTCAACAAGCAGGAAGGTTTCAGCATCTAGAAGCGTGGTGATATTGTCGGCAGAAATGTTATAGCTATCAGCGGTAAGACCAAGGTTAGCTAAGTTCTTCTCGAGAAATGATCTGTTCATTCCAGAGTCGGTGTCCGTTGCCTTGGCTGTTTCAATGGCACCCGCAATATCTGCTGGAGTCCAGTTGTTCTTTCCGGTAAGACCCATGTATGCCATAGAGAGTGCAGTGGGACCAGAGCCCTTGGTGGCAATTACAGAACCAGCATATGAGACGCCACCCCATCTGGAGTCCCAGGTATAAAGCTGAGGAGCTGTGCCTTTGGTGATTGAATCGTCGTAGGTCTTGGCTTTGCCGTCAGAATCGGGATAGTTTGCAACAAAATCAATAGCCTCGGGGTGGGCAAGTGCCAGCTCAATGAGGCTTTTATCGCTGTATTTATCAGCGTGTTCTGCAATCCACGCAAGATTTTTGTTCTGATCAAGCTTGGCTGCCAGGGCTTTAGTCAGCTCCTCTGAAGTTCCCACAGCAACACGAGAATCAACGGAGTTGGCCTCTACCTCTGGAGTAGATTCTTTAGCGCAACCGCGCACGCAGCTCGACACAATAAAGATCAGTAAAAGTGCTGCAATAACCGCTAGACCAATGACAATATAGGTTCTCGTACGAGAATCAATGCGATGTAGTAGAGACTGTCTCTTAAAAAGAATGGCCTGCGAACCAAGGGTATTTCTCTTGCGACGTCTTGCCTGCCTATCAGAAAAACCGCCATCATGAGAAGGACGGCCATTTTGTGGAGGACGGCGACGCATTGCAGGATCTCCGTAGGAGCCTTGTCTTCTATCAGGTGAATCATTCAGGGGCATGGTGGCCTCCAAGCCGTAAAAATAGTTTCACTCATGATGAATCATACGGCGAGAAGTGTATAAATACTTTTAGAAAACGGTGAATGCAATATTCCGACCGACGAGCGGGTTATTTGCACCGTTTAGCGGTTTGGCATGCGCATAAGGGTTGATTAAGTATATTCTTTTATTCACTATCATTTGTTTTCAAAAGTGAGTGAGCCGCATAAAGAAAGAAGGCGTCGTGAAGCATAGAAATGCTCGACAGGACGTGATTCGTGAGCTTGTTCGCAGCGAGTCCATCCGCACGCAGCGCGATCTTGTTGATATGCTTAAAGATCGTGGCTTTGCCTGTACTCAAGCAACCGTTTCTCGTGATACTGCAGAAATGGATTTGCAAAAGCTTCCCGAGGGTGCTTATGTGCTTTCTGAAGATATGCATTTGCAGAAAATGCTCTCTGAGTTTGTGGTTGGGGCTACGGCAGCAGAGAATCTTATTGTGATTCGATGCCATCCGGGCACTGCATCAGCCGTTGCGTTTGCCCTTGATGACGTTGAGCTTGACCACGTTGTTGGTACCGTTGCCGGCGACGATACCGTTTTGATGATTGTGGATAAGACTGAGCACGCTGCAGACGTGGTGCGCATCATTACGCAGCTTGGCAACGTAGAGAGCGTTCTATAAAACACAAAGCTTTTGGAGAGAAACCCGTCAAAAGCACACCTCATTCAAAAAGAAAAAGGAGCCTGCTTAGTGCAGACTCCTTTTTGTTGTAGATAAACCAGAGGTTTATGGAGTACCTGTTCCTGTTCCAGTACCTGTTCCAGTACCTGTTCCGGTACCCGTGCCAGTGCCCGTACCGGTACCTGGTGTGGCTGGAGTAGTAGGAGTGGTAGGAGTAGTGGTGGTATCGTCCTCTTCCTCCTCGTCAGTAGTCTCCTCTTCCTCTTCCTCTTCGTCGTCATCTTTCTTTTCTTGCTTGGCATTAGCAGAGCCACCAACAAACTTCCAGTAGCTATCAGGCTTGTAAGAGATAGTTTCGGTAGTTTTTGGGAACTCGCCGCGAGGAACACCAGAAAGTGCTGCGTTCATGTAGTATGCCCAAACATACTGAGCAGTAACAAAGGTAGAGGACTCTCCGCCGCCAATAATAACAGGGTCACGACTATCTGGATATCCACACCAAGCAACGGTTGCAAGCTGTGGGGTATAAGCGCAGAACCAAAGGTCCTCGGATTTATCGGAAGTACCCGTCTTACCAGCAACTGGTTGGTTAAAAGTCTTCAGGTTGTATGCATAACGACCAGTACCAGAAGTAAGGACACCGCTCAGAACATCAGTAGCAGCTGCAGCAACAGCTGGACTAATTGCCTGAACTGGGTTGTCCTTGTGCTCGTAGATAACGTTTCCGTTACGGTCTTCGATGCGCGTAATTGCTACAGCATCACGACGAACACCGCCTGCAGCAAGGGTTGCAAAAGCTGTGCACTGCTCAATAGGGGTTACGCCCTGAGAACCAAGAGTGGTAGACAGGTATGGCTGTAGCTGGGTGCGAATGCCCATAGCGTAGCAAGTCTGAAGGATCTTATCGATACCAATAGCTTCAGCAACTTGCGCATAAACAGTGTTGGAAGAATAAACCGTACCTTGACGCAGCGTAATTGCGCCATAGCTGTAGTTACCAGCGTTTCCGACCAACCAGGTTGGCGTAATTTGCATAGGAGAGTTGCCGTTAAGAACAATCTCTGGGTTCATGCCTTCAGAAAGGGCTGCTACCAGCGTATACATCTTAAAGCTGGAGCCCATCTGACGGTTACTACTGGTTGCGATGTTGTACTGGCTCTTAGAGTAATCCTGTCCACCAACCATTGCTTTAATGTAGCCAGTTTGAGGATCAATAGAAACCAAAGCAGCACCCAGGCGAGGGTTGCCAAGCTCAGCAATACGCCTTGTAGCAGCCTCATCAGCGTCTTTCTGAAGGTCAGGATCAAGCGTGGTGTAAACGCGCAATCCACCCTGAAGAATGGTGTCGCTATCAAAGTCTTCCTGAAGCAGGCTACGAATGTAGTCGGTCCAGTAAGGGAACTGACCAATGTTGTCGGTCAAAGTACCAGGATTAAGCACTAAGTCCTCAGCAACAGCCTCATCGTATTGCTCTTGCGTAATATCACCTGCGCGAAGCATACGCTCAAGAACAGTGTTGCGTCTTTCTCTTGCTGCCTCTGGATTAACAGTTGGGTCATAGGCAGAAGGAGCATTTGGAAGGCCAGCAAGCGTTGCAGCCTCAGCAAGAGTTAGGTCACTTGCATGCTTGTTGAAGTAGATAATACTTGCTGCTTCAATACCGTAGGCACCATTACCGTAGTAAATGGTGTTGAGGTACATATTAAGAATCTGGTCCTTAGTAAACTTCTTCTCCATCTGAATAGAGATGTAAGCCTCGCGGACCTTACGCTTTAAAGAACGCTCAAACTGCTCGTTGGAAAGAACAGTGTTACGAACAAGCTGCTGGGTAATAGTGGAAGCACCTTCGCCGCCACCAAACAAAGAGCCAACAGATGCGCGAACAATACCCCAGGGGTCAATACCGCTGTGGGAATAGAAGCGCTTATCCTCAGTGTCAATGGTGCCCTGAATAACATAAGGAGAAATCTGATCTAGGGTAACGGAACGACGCTGCTGCAGATAGAAGTCAGCAATGTCGTTACCCTTGGAGTCATAAACGCGGGTAGGCTCTGCTACCAGGTAGGCATCAGCAGAGTTGTAATCAGGCAGATCCTCGAGCCATGAAGAAACAGCTGCACCCAAAGAAAGAGCAAGTGCAAGCGCGAGAAGAGCCATAAAGCCAAAGAATCCAGCGATGCCAAAACCTACGGCATGTGTATTTGCGTGTGTACGTGCACGACGGGTTCTAATACCCATTGAGCCTCCTTGTCATAGCTCTCACTATTATAGTCTGATATTTATGTTTCAGTGAATAAAGAGTTACAACTCTGTTGTATTCTGATAGATAACATTTTTGATTGATACTATTTGAAGCAGTAACTATATGATTTAACAGGCTTGCGTTGAGAGGATACAGAGTGCTTTCAGTAGAAGAACAGCTCCGTGTTATTACTTCAGGAACTATGCAGATTGTTCCTTTGGACGGTCTAAAAGAGAAACTCAAGAAGGGCACTCCTCTTAACATCAAGCTTGGCGTAGATCCAACAAGCCCTGATTTGCACCTGGGTCACGCAGTTCCTCTGCGCAAGATGCGTCAGTTCCAGGACCTTGGCCATAATGTCACGTTGATTATTGGTAGTGGCACCGCGCTGATTGGTGACCCTTCTGGTCGAGATTCTACCCGTCCTCCACTCACTGCAGAGCAGGTAGATGCTAACGCAGAGACCTATGTTAACCAGGCAATGAAGATTTTAGATCCAGAAAGAACTACCGTTGTTCATAACGGTGACTGGATTAAGCCTATGAACCTTGAGACCATGCTTGGTCTTATGAGCAAGTTCACCATTGCCCGTATTCTTGAGCGAGAAGACTTCTCTAATCGCTATCATAATCAGCAGCCAATTGCGCTTCACGAGTTCATTTATCCAGTTCTTCAGGCATACGATTCTGTTGTTATCAAGGCAGATGTAGAGATGGGCGGAAACGACCAGATTTTCAACCTGCTTGCTGGTCGCGATCTTATGCGTGATATGGACATGGAGCCTCAGATTGCGCTTACTATGCCTTTGCTTGTAGGTACTGACGGCACTAAGAAGATGAGTAAGTCTTACGGCAACTACATTGGTCTGACTGATGAGCCAAATGATATGTTTGGCAAGGTCATGTCTATTACTGACGAGATTATTCCAATGTACTACCGTCTTTGCTCAACGCTCTCTATTGATGAGCTTGATGCAATCGATAAGAGCTTTGAGGACGGCACCGCTGATCCTTACCAGCTCAAGCGTGCTCTTGGCAGAAATATTGTTGACCTTTATCACGGTGAGGGAGAAGGTCTTAAGGCTCAGGCAGCTTTTGATGCTCAGTTCAAGAACAATGAAGTTCCTGACGATGTCAAAGAGTTTGCAATTTCCCTTGAAGCAGATGAAGACGGTCTCATTTATCTGCCAAAGATTTTGGTTGAAGTAGAGATTGCTTCAAGTAACGGTGAGGCTCGTCGTCTGATTGATGGCGGTGGTATCAAGATTAACCAGCAGCCTCATCCAGCAAAGACCTATAAGGTTGAGCCATCAGTTCTTGAGGGAGCTCTTCTCCAGGCAGGTAAGAAGCGCTGGGCTCAGCTCATCTAGTCGACAATGGCAACCAAATAAGGAAGCTTACACATGTGGAGACAGTTTGCTCTAGCAGTAGCAGTTGTACTGGTTCTTTGTTATGTACCGGGATATCTTTTTTCTCGCGCTATTGGCACTAAACGAATGACATCCCTTGTGGTAGCTCCGCTTATCTCGGTCTGCCTCATTGGTTTTTCTGGAATTGCAATATATCCTTTGGGTCTAAGAGGTGTAACGCCGCTTTTGGGAGGCGTTGGTCTTTTTATCTTGATTGCTGCTGGGCTTTCGTATCTTATTCAGAAAATCAGACCCATCCAGGAAAATCAATCTCATGTAAACCTTGGCGAGAAGGACTCTCTAAACGGAGTCTTTCTCTTAGTGACTGCTGCTATCTCTACTGCAATATTCTTTGTTATTTTCCACAAAGCAATTAGAAACCCCTCTTGGTTCTTGCAGTCCGCTGATAACTACGCGCACCTGGCGTACATTACAAGAAGTGTTCAGTCGGGCATTTATTCTATGCTGCATGCTGCCTTTTATACAGGAGCAAGACCAGAGCTTCAGACCCCCTTCTTTGACGAGGGCTTTTATCCAACTTTATTTCATTCTTTAGCAGCTGTCACTGCAGCAATTACAGGCTTTAATGAGGTACTTACAGAAAATGTGGTTTGGTTTGTTTTTGTCGCGGTTATATATCCAGTGGGCGTCTGTGCTTTGCTTCAAGTGATAGGAAAGAAAAATTTAACTTTTAGTTTACTGACTGCATTTGCGGCATTTGCACAATTGGCTTTTCCTATTCGAATGGTTACGGTTCATGCAGTCTTTCCTAATGTAGCTGGCTTTTGTCTTGTCCCCACTGTTGCAGCAGTCTTTATATTGTCTTTTAACGAGAAGACATCCTGCAAAGAAGTATGCTCATCAACTCATAGCGTTCAAAAATTTTCTGTAAATATTCATACACTTTGTTTATGTTTTATGGGGATTATTGCACTAGCATTGGTCCATCCTAGTGCAGATTTTTTGTGGGCTATTTTTGTTTTACCATTTGTTCTTTGCAACTTGCTTCCAAGTTTTGCTCAGTATTTGAGTAAGAAATTTGAATTAACAAAACCGAAGAAAATTATTCTATTGATTTGTTTAGAGTGCGTAACTCTTGGCTCCGCTATTGGTATGTGGACTATTGTGCTTAATTCAAGTTTTATGGCACCGACAGTTAATTTCCTCTGGGAAATTTATTTTGATCCAATTAAGTCAGTTCTTTCCGTATTGAATTTTGGCTTGCTTTTGAATTTGCCACAGATTCTTTTTGCCGTTGCGTTCTGGCTTGGATTTGTGAGCTGTTGTATGAATAAAAATTGTCGCTGGCTCACTCTGGTATTTCTCATGACTGCCGTCATTTATGTAGCAAGTCTTTCTGATGTGATTCCTATTAAGAGGTTTTTCTCGGGATTTTGGTATACCGATCCAGAAAGAACCGCCGCGATGGTAGCAATAGCAGCAGTTCCTGTTGCAATTATTGGCATGGAAACATCCATCACGCTTGTATTTGACTTGATTAAATACGTTATTAAGACGGTCAAAGAAAAAGGAAACAAAGGCGAGAAAACAAGCTCAGAGAATTCTGCTTGTACCATTTCTGCAAATGGAGATCAATCAACCTGTAAGCCCTGCATGTTTATTAAGAACTCTGGCATTCTTATGGGCATCGTGGCGGTGTTATGGGGCTGCGTACTTTTGAGTCCGTGGAACTTGGCAAGCTTACCTAAAAAAGAGCATAGCGAAATCCGTTATGGCATCATATGGCTCAATGAGGTCTTTGAGCCTCGTGAGCATACAACCTATAAGGCAAGTGAGGATGAGTTTGTAAAAAAGGCTCTCCAGATTGTTGGTAATGACCTGGTAGTTAATAATCCTTACGATGGCTCTCTTGTTCTAAACTCGCTTTATGGCATGAACATTTTCTACCGTGCGAAGGTAGAAACAGAAGAGCTGCCACAAAGCGTAATTATTCGTACAAGGCTTAATGAGGTAGCTAGTAATCCAGAGGTTCAGCAGGCAGTGCGAGAAACTGGTGCAAGATATGTCCTGTTGTTAGATTTAGAAAATCCAGCTTTATTAGGAGATCAAAGCTATTATTTCTCAGGTTTACAGATTACTGATGAAATTCCTGGATTTGAGATTGTTCTTCAAGAAGGACCTTATAGACTGTATAGAATCACCGCTGTTGAGTAAGACTTTGGTAAGATTACATATCAATATCGTCCTAAACGGTGTTTAGCGGGAAGCCCGATTGATGGGGAGTAATTTTGAAAGGCATTATTCTTGCAGGAGGTAGCGGTACCAGGCTTTATCCGCTGACAACCGTTACATCTAAACAGCTTTTACCTGTTTATGACAAGCCAATGATTTACTATCCTCTGTCTACGCTTATGCTTGCAGGTATTAGAGATATCTTGGTTATCTCCACGCCACGTGATCTGCCAAATTTCGAGAAACTCTTGGGTGACGGTTCTGATTTTGGTATCTCTATCAGCTATGCCGAACAACCTTCTCCAGATGGATTGGCTCAGGCATTTGTTATTGGTAAAGAGTTTATTGGTGATGACGCTGCAGCTCTGATTCTTGGAGACAATATCTTCTTTGGAAACGGTCTTTCAGGACTTGTCAGAAAGGCTGCCCAGCAAGCACAAACTGCTGGTCGTGCCACAGTTTTTGGCTATCACGTTGATGATCCAGAGCGCTTTGGTGTTGTTGAGTTTGATAAGAACTACAACGCTATTTCAATTGAAGAAAAGCCAGCTCACCCAAAGTCTAACTACGCGGTCACTGGACTTTATTTCTATGATCAGCGTGTTACCGAGCTGGTAAAGCAAGTTCAGCCAAGCGCACGTGGAGAGTATGAGATTACTGACCTTAATCGACTCTATCTTGATGATGGCACGCTTGACGTTGTCACTCTTGGTCGTGGCTTTGCATGGCTGGATACAGGAACTATGGAGTCTCTCTTTGAGGCATCAACCTTTGTCCGTACCGTTGAAACAGCTCAGGGTCTGCCGGTAAGCGTTCCAGAAGAGATTGCTTTTGAGAATGGTTGGATTGATAGCTCTAAACTTATCGAGTGTGCAGAACGCTACGGTAAATCTACGTATGGTGAGCACCTCAAGAGTGTTGCAGAGGGACGTATTCTTCCTTCTGAAAAAGGGGAGTAACATGCGGATTCTTATTACTGGCTCTCATGGTCAGTTAGGCAATGAACTCAAACGTCTTTTTGAAACTGGTATCTCTGAAATTGGGGCTATTCCAGAGCTGTTTGTTGACCCAGATGTTGACTATACTGACGCAGAAGAACTGGATATTACCAGTTCAGACGCGGTAAATACATGGTTTGACCAGCATGATCGTTATGACCTTGTTATTAACTGTGCGGCCGCAACAAATGTCGATGGCTGCGAAAGCAATTTTGAGATGGCCTTTGCGGTAAACGCACTTGGTCCTATGAATCTTGCACGAGCTTGCAGTACTACGCAGACAAAGCTTGTTCAAGTATCTACTGATTATGTCTTTAGTGGCAAAGAAAGCTCTCCTCGTACAGAGCAAGATGCTCCTTATCCTGTTTCTGCGTATGGGCGCTCCAAATTGGCGGGAGAGGGACTTGCGCTTGCGGCAAATCCTCAAACGTTTGTAGTGAGAACTGCATGGCTTTATGGCTATGTTGGTAAGAACTTTGTGGCAACCATGCGAGCCCTCGGCGCAAAGTATCCAGAGATTAGCGTTGTTGATGATCAGGGGGGTAATCCTACCAGCGCAAATGACCTAGCTCACGCAATCTTGTGCATTGCAGCTACTGAGAACTATGGCATCTACCATGCAACTAATGAAGGAACATGTTCATGGGCAGATTTTGCTGAAGCTATTATGGCTGGCAGCAATCTTGACTGTAAGGTTTCCAGGGTAACCTCTGCTCAGTGGAAAGAGATGCACCCAGAAAGTGCTTCTCGCCCTGCGTATTCATCTTTGGTAAACGGTCATCTTGAGAGTACCATTGGAAATTGTATGAGACCTTGGCAGGAGGCTCTTGCGACATATCTTTCGAAGGTAGAAAGAGGTTAGTGTGAAGACCTATTTAGTAACTGGTGGAGCTGGATTTATTGGATCTAACTTTATCCACTATATGCTTAGAAGAAATCAGGACATTCATATCTTGAACGTGGATGCTCTGACGTATGCAGGCAACCTTGAGAACCTCTCGGAATATGATCAAGATCCTCGCTATACCTTTGCTCATGTAGATATTAGGGATAAAGAGGCTCTGACACAGCTGTTTGAGACCTATCATCCTGATTACGTTGTTAACTTTGCAGCAGAGAGTCACGTAGACCGTTCTATTGAAGATCCAGGTGCCTTTGCTGACACTAACGTTATGGGTACTGTCGCTCTTCTGAGTGTTGCAGAGTCTTTCTGGAATGATGGCCAGGGCTCCTACGGAGACCACAGATATCTGCAGGTTTCTACTGATGAAGTCTACGGCTCGTTGCCACTTGATGATCCAGAGGCGTTCTTCCGTGAGACTACACCACTGAGCCCTCATAGCCCTTACTCTGCATCTAAGGCTTCTGCAGATATGTTTGTAAAGGCCTGGCATGATACATACGGATTCCCAGCAGTAATTACCCGTTGCTCTAACAATTACGGCCCCTATCAGTTCCCTGAGAAGCTCATTCCTTTAATGATCGAGAATTGCTTGGAACACAAGGCTCTTCCAGTTTATGGTGACGGACTCAATGTTCGTGACTGGCTCTATGTTGATGACCACTGCAAGGCAATTGCTATGGTTCTTGAGGGTGGCAAGCTGGGCGAGGTTTATAACGTTGGCGGTCATAACGAGCGCAACAACCTTTACATTGTTAAGCGCATTATCAGTGAAGTTGCAAGAATCACTGGTGACACTCAGATTACTGAGGATCTAATCTCTTACGTTACTGACCGCAAGGGTCATGATCGTCGTTACGGTATTGCACCTGATAAGATTAAAGAAGAGCTTGGCTGGTATCCAGAAACTCCATTTGAAGAGGGCATTGTTACCACTATCAACTGGTATCTAGAGAACCGCGAGTGGGTTAAGAATGTAGTTTCCGGTGATTATCAGGATTACTACAAGAAGATGTATGAAGGTCGATAATGCGCACATACGATACAGAAACGCTTAAGCATCTCCAGCAAGTTGAGCTGATGATTTTAAAGGACTTCGTAGACACGTGTGAAGCCAACAACATCCGCTATTTTGGTTTTGGCGGCACCGCGATTGGCGCTCTTCGTCATAAGGGATTTATTCCTTGGGACGACGATATTGATGTTTGTCTTCCTGCAGAAGACTTCAACAAACTCTTAGATATCTATGATAAAGAGTGGTCAGAAAAGTATTCAATCATGAATACTGAGAGGGACATCAACTATCCATTCCCAACCACGCGCATTATGCTCAAAGGAACACAGTTCTGCGAAGAAGCACTTGCGCCACTTCCTCTTGACCTTGGTATTTTCCTAGATGTCTATTGCTTTGATAATGTTTCGGATGACGAGAAGGAATATCAGAAGCAGGCATTTGATGCGTGGTTCTGGTCACATATGCGCATCCTCGTTGACGTTCCTCGCCCTGTTATTTTGGCCGACGGCATCAAAGGAAAGCTCTTAAAGGCAGCAGTTACTATGGGTAGGGGAGTTTGCAAACTGCTGCATCTCTCTACTCAGAAAATGTATGAGCGTGAGCAGGAAGCTCGCAACCGCTTTGCTCACGTTAAGACAAAAAGAATTGCCTACCTGCACGATACGGATAGGTTTGTAAATACCTATCCAGTTGATGAGGTTTTTCCTGTTGATAAGCTTGATTTTGATGGAATTCAAGTAGCGTTCCCTAATCAAAATGATAAATTCCTTAGGATGCTTTACGGTGATTACATGCAAATGCCACCAGTTGAGAAGCGTAAAAACCACTATCCAGCGCGTTTGGATTTTGGTCCTTATTAGGGTCTCCTCGCTTGTAAAGCAATACATAAAAGGTAAAACGGCATCTCTGATGCCGTTTTTTGTTAGATCGGCAGTCTATGGCAATCTTCTAAAGTTATTATGTTCAAAATATGTTCATACTTGTTTAAATTTGAACATAGGGGTATTATGACTGACGTAAATTGGTATGGAAGTTTAGTTCGCAGTTAATTGGTCTTCATTTGGAGGAACCGTGGCACTAACAAATAACGTGTTTTCTGTATTAAAAACCATTGCTCTTTCTGACGAGAAGCTCAATCAGAGGCAGCTTGCAGAAGAGACTGAGCTTTCTTTGGGATCAGTTAATTCAGCAGTTAAAACGTTGGAGGACCAGGGACTCATTGATGACAGTCTTATTACTTCAAAGGGTCTTGAAGCTCTGAAACCTTATGAGGTTAAGAATGCCATTATTATGGCAGCTGGTCTGTCTTCTCGCTTTGCACCTATTTCATATGAGAAGCCAAAGGGTGTCCTGAAGGTTCGTGGAGAAGTTCTGATCGAGCGCCAGATTCATCAGTTGCTTGAAGCTGGTATTACTGACATCACCGTTGTTGTGGGTTATAAGAAGGAGTACTTCTTCTATCTGGAGGAGAAGTATGGCGTCAAGATTGTTGTTAACCCAGATTATGCAACAAGAAATAACAACTCTACGCTTTGGTATGTGAAAGATCAGCTTGATAATACGTATATCTGCTCGTCAGATGACTACTTTACTCAGAATCCATTTGAACACTATGTCTATGAGGCTTATTACTCAGCAACGTATGTTGCAGGAGAAACTGATGAGTGGTGCCTTAAAGAGGGACGTGGTGGACGTATTACTGGCGTAGAAATTGGCGGTTCAAATTCTTGGATTATGCTTGGTCACGTCTATTTTGACAGGCAATTCTCAAAGAAGTTTGTAGATATTCTTGAGGCTGTCTACGACAAGCCAGAAACCGTTGATATGCTCTGGGAAGAGATTTACGTCCGTCATATCAAAGAGCTTTCCATGACCATTAGAAAGTATCCTGACGGTGTTATTTACGAGTTTGATTCCCTTGATGAGCTTCGTCAGTTTGACCCAGCATTTATTGAGAACATCGACTCAGAGATTTTTGACAACATTGTCTCGGTGCTTCATTGCCAGAAGAAGGATATCCACGGTTTCTATCCTCTAAAACAGGGACTTACCAATTTATCTGCTCACTTTATTGTGGGATATGGTGATGATGCTCAGGAGTATGTCTACAGGCATCCAGGTGTTGGTACCGAGAAACTCGTTGATCGTGCAGCTGAAGAAGCTGGTCTTCGACTTGCTCGTGAGCTTGGCCTAGACAACACCTTTATTTACGAGGACCAAAAAGAAGGTTGGAAGATTTCCAAGTTTGTGAAAAACGCTCAGAATCTTGATCCTCATAATCCTGAGCAGCTCAAGCGCGCAATGGAAATGGGTTATAAATTGCATCATAGCGGCGCGTCACTTGATCGTTCTTTTGACTTTGTCAACGAGGGTCTTAATTACGAGAAACTCCTGCTTGAAGAGGGTCCTATTGAGATTCCTGGCTACTATGAGCTTCGCGAGAAGGTCCTGCGCTTGAAGAAGTTTGCAGACGCAGATCAGTATCCAGTTGTTATTTCTCACAATGATTTCTTCTATCTAAATTTCTTGATCGATGAGGGCGGCAACTACAGCCTTATTGACTGGGAATACGCAGGCATGTCTGATGAGGCAAATGACTTTGGTACCTTCACAGTTTGCTGTGAACTTACTGATGATGAGGCTAATGCTGCTATTGATTACTACTTTGGAAAAGAGGCAACGTTTGAGCAGCGCAGACACTTCTGGAGCTATGTAGTCTTTGCTGGTTGGTGCTGGTATCTCTGGTCTCTGGTTAAGGAAGCAGAGGGCGAGAACGTAGGCGAGTGGTTCTTCATTTACTATCGCTACGCTGCAAACAATATTGATCGTGTTCTTTCTTGGTACGAAGACGCTCAGAACTAAGAGCAAAAGGAGAAACTATGTATTACGGTCTTTTAAGCGGTATTCTTTGGGCGGTTGATACCGTTATTCTTGGCGTTGCTCTTGGTATGAGTCCTTATGTTGATTCAGCTCAGGCGTCATTTGTCAGCGCATTCATGCACGATTTCTTTGCCGCTGCAGTTCTTTTAGTCATGATGGCTCAGAAAGGCAGACTTAAAGACACCCTTGAGGCAGCAAAAACAAAGAGTGGCCGTGTAGTTATGCTTGGCGCACTTCTGGGTGGACCAATTGGTATGAGTGGCTACCTAGCTGCTATTAACACCATTGGACCTGGTTACACCGCTGCAATTTCAGCTTTTTATCCAGCCGTCGGCTCGCTTTTAGCATGGCTTTTGCTCAAAGAAAAGATGAACTTAAAGCAGATCATTGCCCTTATCGTTGCTCTTGTTGGCGTCATGGTTATTGGTCTCTCAACAGCAGCAGGCGAGGGTAACGGAAATGTTCTTGTGGGTATCTTGGGCGTTGCTGCTTGTGTCTTTGGCTGGGGATCTGAGGCGGTTATTTTGGCTTGGGGTATGCAAGACGATGCTGTTGATAATGAGACTGCTCTTCAGATTAGGGAAACCACCTCTGCATTTGCATACGGTCTTCTCATCTTGCCATTGGCTGGTTCCGTTGATTTTGCTGCACAGGTTGCACTCACTCCTGCAAATGGCGTTGTCTTTATTGCAGCACTTGCTGGTACTGCCTCGTATCTCTTCTACTACAAGGCAATTGACGCCATTGGCGCTTCTCGCGGTATGGCACTGAACATTTCTTACTCTGCATGGTCGGTAATTTTTGCAGCTCTTGCAGGTATTATCCTGCCAGCAATTATGCCTGAAGCAATTCCATCTCCATTGGTTGTAATTTGCTGCATTGTCATTATTGTGGGAACGGTTCTTTCTGCAACTCCAGACTGGAGTGAGCTCTTTAGTAAAGAGTAGGTTAGCTTTATTCAAACAAATTAAAAAAGACCCGTAGCTGTTGGGCTGCGGGTCTTTTTATGTAGAGAACAGATGGAGTTAGCCGTTACTTTTTTGGCCATTCTTATAAGCCAGGTTGATAAGCTTAGCCACAGGAGCTGGCCAGAACTTCTTAAGCATCTCCAGGTCTTCCTGTTCACGACGGTTATCGTGAATAAGGTGGCTAGTTTCAGAGTCTTCATGAATGCGGTGAAGCATCAGCACGCGGGTGTCGTACAAGAAATCACCCTCACGCTTACTAATTGTTTCCCATGCTTCCCAGTCTAAATTGGAGCCAAATCCAGCTTTGAAAACAGGGACGTCAATATTGGGAAGGACCAGTGTGGTGCTTGGGCAGCAAATGGCACAACCTAGTTCAAGCGAACGGCGCTTGGCCCATGACTTGCCTGCATTTTCTGGCTTTGAGAGCGAGTATAAGAGACGACGCTTTACCTTAAGTAGACGATTCTCAAGAACCTCCTCGCCGTCACGCAACTCGCCGTAATTAGTGAAATAAATCAGCGGGCGAGAAGAACTGTTGACGCGGTCAAGCATATGCTCTGCATAGGAAGGCTTATAGAGGTCATCCTGGTGCGCAATGGTTACCAAAGGAGTTGTGCAAACGCTGACGGCAAAGTTCCAGTCGCCGGCAATACCTCCCGGTCCAGGATTGACGTACATCTGAATGTCATACTTCTCGCAAAGAGACTGAATCAGTTCATTTGGTGTTGAAGTAGCCAAAAGAATATTCGTAGACAGTGTCTGCTCTTTGAGCGAGAGAATGCACTCTTCTAGATAGGGGCTCTCGCCATAAGCGCAGACAGCAAACGTGTGATCCTGAGGTGTATACATTGCTACATCCAATCGATTAGCTCCGATGTTTAGTATTATAAGAATGTTATCGGACAATGGCGAATGGGAGCCTTTGTGGAGTCAGACGGATATAAGACATACGAGAACCCCGATGAGCTAAGAAAGATCCAAATTCTTTCTACGCTTTTGATGGATGAGCTTGACCGCGTCTGCACGGAGCTTGGCATTTCGTACCAGGCGTACGGTGGAACAGCCATTGGCGCTGTGAGACACAAAGGCTTTATTCCTTGGGATGATGACGTAGATATCTCGATGTTCCGCGAGGATTATGAGATTTTTTTGGAGAAAGCACCTGCGCTTCTTCGACCAGATTTTTGCATTCAAAACGGAAGAAAAGACAATTTCTTCCCAGCGGTTAATACAAACCTCTCTTTAAAAGAAACGGTTTGTGTTCCTGATGAGTTTATGACCTGCCCTTTTTCTTACGCTATCTCAATTGGAATTTTCCCCTTTGATAAAATTCCGGCGGATCCAAAGAAGTTGGCTAAGATTAAGCGCCAAACATGGTTCTGGGGACGCTTGAACTTCCTGCTGGTTACTCCAACACCTCGTGTGCCTTTAACTGGCTGGAAAAAGAAAGTTGCTCTTGCGGGATGCTTTGTCATTCATCACGCCTTGAAGCTTTTTAGGGTTTCATCTGCGTATATTCAACGTAAATGGGATCAGGCGGCACGTGCTGCAGAGGGCGAGAAAACCACTCATTACGCAAGTTTTGTTGAACCTGATCCAGAGAACTGGTCAATGGACAAAGAGGATGTATTTCCAATGGTTCGCGTTCCTTTTGAGGACATTACTACTACGCTTCCAAAGGAATATGACAAGCTTTTAACCAGGGGATACGGGGATTACATGCAGCTTCCTCCAGAGAAGGATCGTAAAAACCACCATCCTGGTGCGCTTGATTTTGGTAAGTGGAAAGATGTAGACGTTACCAAAGGAAGCCGTCAGGCATTTGAAGACTTTGGTCAGAAAAGCTAACTATGACTATTGATACTTCTGCGGAACAGCTTAAGAAAAACTACTTCTGGAATACGCTTGGTTCTTTAATGAACGCTGCCTCAACAGTGCTTATGTTGATGGTGGTCACACGTACCATGGGAGCTGCTGCCGGTGGTGTTTTTTCGCTTGCGTATGCTGTGGCTCAGCAGCTTATGGTTATTGGTCACTTTGAAATTAGGACGTATCAGGTTACCGATACAGAAGAAGTGTTCTCGTTTGGTGTGTATCTTGCGGCACGAATCATCACAACTGGTTTGATGATTGCGGGAATTATTATTTTTACCCTGCAGTCTCAAGGATTGAGCTACGAGGGAGTGTTGTATGCCCTCATTGCTTCGCTTCGTTTATTTGACGTTGTAGAAGATGTTTTCCATGGCATGTTCCAACAACATGGTCGCTTAGATATTGCTGGTAGGGCATTCTTTTATCGTGTGCTTGCAACGGTTGTTGGCTTTGCAGTAGGTGTGCTTCTTACAAAGAATTTGCTTATTGGTGCAGCTGTTTCATTTGTTGCATCGCTGATAGTTATGATTGTGTTTGTCATTCCTCCTACTAAGAAGATGGCAACGCTTAAGCCTACCTTTGACGTTAAGCAAATTACAAAGCTGCTGGTTACCACCGCTCCACTATTTGCTGGTTCATTCTTACTGACGTACGTTGTTGGCGCTCCTCGCTATGCGCTGGGAGCTTTGAGCGATCAAGCGCTTCTTACGTTCTTTACGGCATTGGCCATGCCAGCCATGGTTATCAATCTTTTAAGTAACTTTGTCTTTAAGCCACTGCTCACTCAAATGGCCGAATATTGGAATAATCAGCAAGACAAGCAGTTTGTGGGTCTGATTCTTAAGGGCTTTGCCGTAGTTGCCTTGGCTACTGTTGTTTCTATGGCACTGGCGTGGCCTTTAGGCGCTCCGGTGCTTGGACTTTTGTACGGTCTTGATTTTGAGCCATACAAGTTTGAGCTTTTGCTGTTGCTCTTTGGTGGCTTGCTTAATGCTCTTACGGTTATTTTGTACTATGCCGTAGTAACCATGCGTAAGCAGGTTGCCGTCTTTGTGAGCTACGCTGCAGGTGCAGGCTTTGCTGCGCTTACCGGGGGATGGTTTGTAGGCAGTTTTGGCATTATGGGAGCATGTGTGCTCTATGATGCCTCGCTTGCAATTCTGGCGCTTGTATTTGGTATCTTCTGCTTCTTGGGATTTAAAGATCAAAAGAAAAAGTCCGCTGCATAGGCGGACTTTTTAAGATATTGCCTGTGTGAGCGTGCCGTCAGAGAGCTGACGTGTTGTTTACACGCGGGTTCGCTGGTTTAGATCAGTTACAAAATCAAGGTTTTTCTCGTCACGTGCATCTTTGTCGCGTAGGGCAAGCTCAGCTGAAAGCTGCTCAACCTTAAAAGTAAGCTTAGAGATTGCACAGGACTGATGGAAAATCCTGATAAGCATCATCACAATAACCAGCAGCAAGACAAAGTTTGCAGGGCTCATAAAGCCAAAAAGCCCAGCAAAGAAATATGCAAGCTGGGGGATAAGCGCAAACAAAACAAGGATTCCTGCGGAAACAACCCAATATACAGAGTCGGAGATGCGAATCTTTGATTTACGAACGCTATTGATGACAATGCCCATGGCAAAAAGAGCACCAATAAGCAGCAGAATTCTGAGAACTAAAGTCATGGTGCCACCTTATCTAAACCACTGGAAGAGCAAAAGCGAGAGGCACGTGCGAGCCATATACATAATTGAGTTATAGAAGCTCAGATAGGACTCGCCACCTTGACGCTCACGCATCTCAGTTTCAATCTCGACAACCTTAGCTCCTCGACGCATCAGTAGCGAGATAGTGTCTGGCTCGGGGGAGAAGTCAAACGAGCGCGCATACGTTTCAATAAGACCACGATCGTACATACGCATGCCTGAGGTAGGGTCAGTAATGGTTTGACCAGTGCTTGTCTTGATAAGCCAAGAAATCAGCTTGGAGCCAATCTCTCGAGGAGAGTTTCCGCGAGCCTTGGTAACAAAACGAGAAGCAATAACAATGTTTGCTCCCTCGTTTACCATTGCCTGGGCCATAGGAGCGATGTACTCAGGTCTATGCTGACCATCGGAGTCAAACTGCACCACAGCGTCATAACCATGTTCTTTGGCGTAGCGCATACCAGCCCTAAAGCCTGCAGAAAGGCCTCCGTTAACAGGTAAATTGAGGTAGTTAAATCCACGCTCTTTACAGATATCCAGTGTGCGGTCAGCGGAGCCGTCGTTGATTACGATGTAATCAACTTGAGGAGCTACCTGACACAACTCTGTAATAGTTGAAGCAATGCAGGCTTCTTCGTTGTAAGCGGGAACGACTGCAAGAATTCTCACAAGCATCCTTTGAATTGCAAATTACACGTTAACTGCATGAATATCATAGCTCAAAAGATGTATTAATCTTGACTCGTATATAGTAGATTACCTAAAGAAATTGAAAGGTGAACGCTATGGAGTTTCCAAAAGAGCTTAAAAACCCTACTCAATCGGGCAATTTTACGTTTTATGACACCTCGATTGAAGGTGTAAAGGTTGTGGACGTAAAGCTGTACGGTGATGCTCGTGGTGGCTTTATGGAGACCTACCGTGAAGAAAACTTTGTTGCCGGCGGCATTGAGGCTTCATTTGTGCAGGACAATCAGTCTTATTCCGTTCAGGGCGTACTTCGCGGCCTTCACTTCCAGATTGAGCATCCGCAGGCAAAGCTTGTGCGCGTAATCTCCGGCACTGTTTTTGACGTTGCGGTTGACCTGCGAGAGGGAAGTCCAACCTGGGGTCAGTGGGAAGGCGTTGTTTTGTCCGCGGAGAATCGCAGACAGTTCTTTGTTCCTCGCGGCTTTGCCCACGGTTTCTTGGTACTCTCCGAGACTGCAGAGTTCTGCTACAAGTGTGACGACATCTATCACCCAGGTGATGAGGGCGGCATCATGTGGAACGATCCAGAGCTTAGCATTAAGTGGCCAGCATTTCTTGGCGAGAAAACCTTAGATTCTGCAAAGGTTATTCTTTCCGACAAAGATAAGATTCATCCAGCACTTTCTTCACTTAAGAAGTAGCAAGCGACGCAGCAAGTTAGGTAGTATGAACGAACGTAATCGTCGTGAGCGAGAATCTACAGCTCACGAGCTTAATCGCATGAACGAGCCAGAGTGGACAGAGGAAGCTTCTGATAAAGAACTTTCGTCTTCGCCGCTCCCTCGTGCAACCCAGATGGAACTTCTCGCCCCAGCGGGAGGTCCTGCTCCATTTACCGCAGCTCTTGCTGGTGGTGCAGATGCTATTTACTGCGGCTTGGGCAACAACTTCAACGCCCGCCGCGGTGCGGACAACTTTGACGACGAGTCGTTTGCGCGTGCGTGCAGACAGGCTCATCTAGCTGGCGCTCGCGTATACGTCACCGTGAACGTTGTTGTTAAGTGGGACGAAATGCAGCGTGTTTTGCGCTTGATTCGTCGCGCGTGGATTCTTGGTGCAGATGCTTTTATCATCCAGGACTGGGGCCTTATGGCTCAGGTAAGAAAGACCTGGCCAGAGATTGAATGCCACGTATCAACGCAGGCAAACATCCACGATACGCGCGGTGTTGCTGCTTGTAAAAAGCTTGGCGTGGGCCGCGTTACCTTGTCCAGAGAGCTTACGAAAGAAGAAATTTCTACCATTTCTAAGCTTGGTGTTGAGCTGGAATGTTTTGGTCACGGTGCCCTGTGCTTTTGCTATTCGGGCATCTGCCACATGTCATCTATGCGAGGAGATCGCTCTGCTAACCGCGGAGCTTGCGCGCAGCCGTGCCGTCTGCCCTATGAGCTGCTCAACTCTAAGCATGAAGTTGTCTCGATGGGTGGCATTGATAGACTGCTCTGCCCTAAGGATTACTGCACTATTGATGACGTGCCCGATATGATTGAGGCGGGCGTTGGCTCGCTTAAGATTGAAGGCCGCATGAAGGCGCCTGAGTACGTGTACTCGGTGGTGTCTTCGTATCGTCAGGCAATTGATGCTGCCGAGAAGGGCGTGGACAACCAAGCCGATGTGGCGCGCCGCCACCGCTTGCTCAAGTGCTCATTTAACCGCGGCCTGACCAACGCGTACCTGCATGGCACCGCTGGTAACGAGATGATGAGCTACGAGCGCTCCAACAACCGCGGTGAGATTGTTGGTGAGGTAACCGGCGGACGTCCACTTGAGGATGCTCTTGAGCGCAAGAGTGGTCTGAATGGTGGCCGTGTTAAGCTGCGCCGCTACAAGCAGGCAGATGTTGATCTTATTGCACACGCGCCTATTGGCAAGAACGACTTGCTTGAGATTAGGCCGCTCGATGAGCCTGACAAGTTCCTGACCGCTCTTTGTCCTGTGGACGTTGAGCCTGGTCAGACAGTTACCGTTCGCACTTCTCGCGTTATGCAGACCGGATCTACGGTGCGCATCATTCGCTCTGAAGCTGCGCGCGTAGCTGCTGAGCAGATTTCTTCACTGGAGTATCCTCGCAAACGTGCCGTTGACGTGGCTATTATTGCCCGCATTGGCCAGCCCTTTACGGTGACGCTCTCTACCGCAGATGGCGTTGCACGTGCGTCTGCTGAGGGCTTTGTGGTGGAGGAGGCCCGCACTAAGGCGGTAACCTCTGACGAGCTCATTGAGCACGTTGGACGCATGGGAACCTCTCCATTTGAGGCGGTAAGCTTTGACGTCCAGATGGATGACGCCTGCGGCATGAGCTTTAGTGCCGTTCACAAGGTCCGCGCTGCAGCATGTGAGCAGCTCGAGGCTGCGCTTCTGGAGGAGTACCAGGACCGCGAGCAGAAGATTGCTCCGCTTTCCCGTCTTGCCTATCAAAAGGAACGAGAAGCCCAAGACAAAGAGAAGCTTTTTGCCTTTGATGAGGCGGCTGCAAAAACAAATGCATCGCAGGCAGAGGTCTGTGTTCTAGTTGAGACTCCCGAGCAGGCACGTGTTGCGCTCAAGGCGGGAGCAAATCGTCTGTATGCAACTACCGATGCGCTCGCAGAGACTTCATGGCCAGAGGATCTTCTCGCCAAGGTGACCCCATGGCTTGATGAGGTATGTCGCGAGATTGACCATAATCGCTTGGATCCCTACGTCGCTGCAGGTAAGCCGATTGCCGTGGGAAACATCTCCGAGCTGGCGCTGGCCGTTGAACGCGGAGCCATCCCTGAGGTGCGCGAGTGCATTCCAGTCCACAACGATTACGCTTTGCAGGCGCTTGCCGACATGGGTGCAGAAGGCGTCTGGCTCAACTCCGAGCTTACCCTTCAAGAGATCTGCCACATGGCGAGAAACGCCTCGATTCCTGTGGGTTATATGGTCAGCGGCCGTATTCGTACCATGACAACTGAGCACTGTATTTTGATGTCTACGGGCAAGTGTATCCACGATTGCGATGCCTGTAAGCTGCGTCTTGAGGAGCATACGCTTAGAGGTATTGATAACGATTACATGCCCGTAAGGACTGACAGACATGGTCGCTCCAAGATTTGGAGCCCTAAGCTCTTTGACGGCGTGCCAGAGATGGCCGAGATGCTGTCTTGTGGTGTGAAGCGCTTCATGGTGGACGCAACACTTTTGAGCGCGGAGCAGACAAGAGAGGCTACCTCTCGTGTAGCTGCGGCGATTGCGGCGACAGCGTCGGGTGCATCATTGCCTGCACGTCTCAAAGATGCTTCAGTTGGACATCTTTTCTCGCCAATTGGATAGTGCAGAAATAAGTTTGGAATTTTGGGTAGGATACCCATGTTGTAAGTTATGGGCGCATCCGCGCTTGAAGAGTTTGAATAGGAGCAAACATGGCCATTAATCGTGACCTTTTGAATGCAACCCTTGATGTTATCCGTCAGAGCCTTCAGACCGATGGCGGCGACGTTGAGCTTATTGATGTAAGCGATGACGGCACCGTTACCCTTGAGATGGTTGGTTCTTGTGCTGGTTGCCCTATGTCTGCATACGACATGTCTGAGGGTATTGAGCGCATCCTGATTGAGCACGTTCCTGGTGTAAAGCGCGTTCAGCCTGCAATGCTGTAAGTTATCGCTCGGCGTCAAAAGTGAACGCTTGGCGCTTATCGGTTGTGAGCTTCATGCGCATAAACGTGTTTTTTATGCAGAGAAGTTGTGGTGAACCATAATTGACCTGCGTAATTACAAAATTTATATATCACGCCCCGCACATTATTGCGTAGGGCGTGATATTTTATATAAACGGATAATTAGTTTTTCTGACCATACATTTGTATGACGTAAGAAAGGTGGACGTTGTGGTTCTTTCTGATTGCGACATTAAAGCCGAGATTGCTGCTGGTCGTATCGTTATTGAGCCTTTATGCGAGAAAAATGTGCAGCCTGCATCGGTTGACGTATGTCTTGGCTCAAACTTTAGAATTTTCCGCAATTCTACGCACACCTCAATTGATCCACTTGTAGCTCAAGAGGGTCTTACTGAGTCAATTGATGTTCCTGAGGGAGAAGTTTTTGTTCTTCACCCTGGTCAGTTTGCGCTTGGTACTACGCTTGAGCGCATTGCTATTCCTGACGATATCCTTGGCAAACTTGAAGGTAAGTCTACCTTGGGTCGCTTAGGTCTTATGATTCACTCAACTGCAGGTTATGTTGATCCAGGTTGGGACGGAGAGCTCACCTTGGAGCTTTCTAATGTTGCTAACCTTCCAATCATTTTGCATCCTGGCATGAGGATTGGTCAGCTTTCCTTTGAGCGCATGAGTTCTCCTGTTGAGCGTCCTTATGGCTGTGAAGATCTTGGTAGCCATTATCAGGGCCAGCGTGGTGCAACTCCTTCGCATGTTCTTTCAAAGTAGTTTTAGTAAGTAGGACGTATTGTGTGGCTTGATGCTTTTTATCATTCATTAAACCCAGTAGCGCTTTCACTGGGTCCGCTATCTATCAGGTGGTATGGTCTGGCATATCTCGTGGGCTTTGTGCTTGCTGGCGTAGTTATGTACAGAACTGCTCAGCGCTGGAAACTTAACGTTACCCTTGATGACGTGCTTAATTTGATGGTAGGCATCTCGTTTGGCGTTATTGTGGGCGCCCGTCTGTTCTACGTTATTTTCTACGGCGCTGGTTATTACGTGGCTCATCCACTTGATGCATTTGCCTTAAGTCAAGGTGGTATGAGCTTCCACGGTGGCCTTGTAGGCGCTGTTGTTGGCGGCTCTATTGTCTGTAAGGCATCAGGTCTTTCTATCCCTACCATCTGTGACCTGGGAGTTATTGGCGCACCACTTGGTCTTTTCTTTGGACGCTGCGCAAACTTCATTAACGGTGAGCTTTGGGGAAAGCCAACAGATTTGCCTTGGGGAGTTATGTTTGAGACGGGAGGAGCGGTCTATCGTCACCCTTCTCAGCTCTACGAAGCACTTCTCGAGGGTCTTGTGATGTTTGTCATTTTGTACGTCCTTTCTAGGAAGTATCCTCCTCGTCCACAAGGAACGTTCATTGGAACGTTTTTGATGCTCTATGGCATTTTTAGGTTTGTCGTGGAATTTGTCCGTGTTCCTGACGAGCAGCTTGGCTATCTCTTTGGCAGCTTTATTACCATGGGACAGCTACTCAGTCTGCCTTTAGTTGTACTTGGAATCGTGGTGCTTGTTATGGCAAGAAGGCTAAACTCACCACAAGTTGGAAGGAATTAGAAGCATGTTTAAAAAGGCGCTCAATAGCCTTTTCTCCATACTTTTAGTGCTTGCGCTCTTACCAGCTCCTGCATTCGCAGAAGCAGCGGGGGAGTTGACCACTACTGCTACTGCAACCTCCTCAGCAGAGAATGCTCTTACTGCTCAGGACAACGCTTCTGGTACGGAAGCTGCTTCTGGTACGGTAGAAGCTACAACTGGTGCAACCACAACCTCTGAAGAGACAGGCCCTGGCGTTGCAGCAACCACAAATGAGACTGGCTATCCACACAAAACGCTGGACCAGGCAGTAGAAACTCTGACTAATTCCTTCTATAAGCCAAAACCTCGCTATGGTGTAGATACTAACCTCAACACAATGGTTGCAGAAGAACTGCGTCGCATTGGTGCTGGAGAGGTTAACGTTAGAGTGGCATCTGTTCAGATGTCTTCGACAGCCTCATATGCTCACGCAGGCATTTCTACTGATTTTGCAACTAATGGTTCTATTGAGTACTTCTGGATGGACGCCGCTGGCTTTACTAATCAGAGAAGCACTCTTATTCTTCGCCAGGCAAAAGTTACCTTTGAACTTTCCAAGGATGGAAAGACCGTCCAATATACCTGCAATGTTTTAATTCCTTGGGATGAGGCAAAATCTCAGGCACAGCTTGCTGACGTATCTCAAAATCTTTCGCCATCATATGCTGCAGGACAAAATGAGTCTTCGGTAACTTCAGACTTTACCCTTCCACATAAGCTTGTTTCTGCTGATGGGAGCCAGCTTTCATGGTCTAAGGTTACTTGGACCAGCTCAGATACATCTACTGTTCGTATTGATGGTTATGGTACTGAGCCTTATAAGGCAACAGTTACTCGCGGTATTCGTGACAAGCAGGTAACGCTGACTGCAAACGTTTCTTTGAGCAGCTCAGACGCTCCTCAGACAAACTATCAGAAAACCTTTACCATAACGGTTCCCGGAGATCCTTCGGCTATTACCGATGCACAGAATAATCTGTTGAGGCGCATTAACAGGCGTTTCTCGGCATCAAGTATTAAAGGTGTGTATACCAATCACTCCATTAATGCTCAGGCGGTTACAGACGACCTGCAGATGCCTACACCAAAGAACTTTGGCTTGGACGGAAAGCGCTATCAGTTTACGTACACTTCCTCCAATGCTGCTATTACGTTCAATGGCTATAGAGGAACGGTGTACCAGCCTCTGCCTTCTGCTTCCGCGCAGCAGGTAGACATCACTCTGACCGTTACCGATAAAGAAAATCCTGAGGTATCAGTCTCTAAGACTCTTACGGTTACGGTAAGTCCACTTAATCAGGCTGACATTGATGCAGAGCTTGCTTTGATGAATGAGTCTAAGGCTCATTTCTGGGATGCACTTGCTACTCCTTCTGGTCAGCAGAATAAGAAGGATAGCGTTTCTGAGTCTCTGGCCACGCCAAACAAGTTCTATCGTGCTGCTGACGGCTCTTTGACCTGGTCTTATGATGTTAACAATACCGATAAGACCGCAAGTGGTATTGTGCCTTCGGAGTTCCCAACATACGATCCCATGGGTCCTGCTGATCAGGCGCGCACGTACAGTTCTTCTCAGCCAACAATCATTCAGAACGAGAATCTTGTTCTCGCACAGACTCCTGAGTACAACACGTCTGTTACGGTTTCGGCACTTCTTTCAAGTGCACGCTATTCTCGCTATGCGAGCTTGTATCCAGATAATGAGCAGTTCCAGGCCCTTACTAATCAGAAGGTCTCTGCCACCTTTACCGTGGCAGGCGAGAAGGGCGCTCGACCTGTAGAGGAAGACCCAGATCCAAGTCAGCTTGTTTCCGTCACTCTTTCTGTAGTAGGTCTTGATAAAGACGGTAAGCCTCAGCACTGGGCTCCTACGCAGACTATTGAGGTTCGTAAGGGTACCACTGCTGACAAGGTAACGTATGACTACCTGAAGAATAATGGCCTTACCTACGATGCAGCAGGCGGTTATTTGTCTTCTATTACGTCGCCTTCACAGGGACTTACGCTTGCAACAGCGCAGGTAGATGGCGCCTATAAATGGTGGCAGTTCTTTGTAAACGGTCAGCTTTCGGACAAGATGGCAAACAACGTTACCTTGGACGAAAACACTACCATTACCTGGACATATGGTGGTCAGGATAGCTCCATTCCAACTCCTCAAAATGAGTTGGTCATCAATCCATTTGCTGAGCACCCTAACTACGAGGCATCTTGGAGCGGTTTTGGTAGCGGAAACAGTTCCACTACTACGCAGAGCACCCCCATTAATTCTGCAGCTCTTCGTTGGAGTGTGACCGAAGGAACTCAGAATACACCTGGATTTGTTTCTGATCAGGTCATTGTTCATGATACGGTCTATTACGTAAGCGGTTCTACTCTCAAAGCAGTTGACGCTGCAACAGGTAACCTTATTGCCGAGGCACAAATTGGCTCCAAGGTTTCGTACTTTGCACGTCCTCTGTACATTAATGGCATGATTGTTGTTGCTACCGATGATGGATGTCTTACCGCATTCTCGGCAACAACTATGGAGTGCATCTGGAAGACAGAGCCGCTGGATACCACCAATGCGCTGCAATCTGTTTCTAGCCTGACGGTTAATAACGGCACCATCTTGGCTGAGTTTACTAAGATGAGCGGATTTGACGCAGCTGGTGGCTACATGGTTGCTGTTGACGCTACAACTGGTGCGCTTCGCTGGAAGCAGAATGCACAGCCTGCAAATATTCCTGGAGCAACCTCTGGTCAGCCTTCAGGTTATTACTGGTCTGGCGCAGCGGCTTCTGGCTCTGACTTTATGATTGGCGACGAGTCCTCCTCTGTCAGACTTATCAGCGGTACAACCGGCGCCATTGAGGCCGAGCTTAACCTTGGCTCGCCAATTCGCGCAGGTATTGTTCCTGTCTCTGTTGATCAAAACGGTAATGGAACCTATCTTGCCGTAACCAGAAATGACGGTACGCTGCACCTGATTAGAAGAAACGGTTCTTCTCTTGTTGAAGAGAAGCAAGTCAAATTTGCAGCAGAGTCTACCTCTACACCAACTATCAGCGGTTCTAACGTCTTTGTTAACGGCGTTGATGCTGAGGGCTATGGAACTATCTCTGTGATTTCTCTTGACACCTTTACGGTGACTGACCAGGCTCGTGCTGGCAAGGGTAAGTCTCAGAGCACTCCTCTTGTTTCTGTTCAGCAAAACGGTACCTATGCCTATTTCACGGTAAACGGTCTACCTGGTGGCGTATGGGTATACAAGTTGGGCACCAGCAGAGCAGCTCAGATTTACACTCCAGATAAAGATCACCAGAACTACACTACATCGTCGGTCATTGCAGATTTTGAGGGCAATCTTTACTACACCAACGACTCCGGCACGCTTTTCTCGCTTATTAATCAGAAACCTTCTGGCGAGAATACCCAGCCATCTGGAGACATTTTTAGCAGGACAGATTCCACAGCTACAAACGTACCAGCTCAAGATCCTTCATCTCCAGCTGCGCATGAAACTTCCTCGACCACCGCTGCGAGTGCTGGTGAGGAGGTTACAAAGGCTCCATCTGAGAACAAGACTGCAGATAACAACTCTGACGAGAAGCAGCTTCCACCTACTGAATACTCAAATAAGCAGGCCGCTGCCCCACAGCAGGTGTCCTCTGCGCCTACCATTCCACTTCTGAGTGTCTTTGGTTTCTTTGCTTCTGGTGCAGTTCTTGCAGTGTTTGTAGTGTTGCTTAAGAAAGAAACTGCTGCAATTCACCATGTTTCCAATGGCCGAGGCCAGGTGAGATAGTGGTTAAGCTCACAAGAGAATCCAAACGGATTCTCTATTTGGCAGCATCAATAGTATCTTTTGTGTTCATGCTTTTCTTTGCATGGACATTAGTCCAGTATTTCTTTACGCCCGCTTCAAGCACTTCTGCTCAAGAAGCTCCGACCGCACAAGGTCAGACGGTAGCAGGTACTTCTGGCACGCAAACAGACTCTCAGACGTCACAGACGCAAGGGAGCTCTAGTTCAGACGCTCAATCAAATGCTGATGCGTCTAAAACGCAGGATTCTTCTAATCAGAAAACGTCGGAACCTTCTAACACTGGTAACTCAACAAACGCTGTAGCTGCTCCTCATAAAGAGAATAGTGCGCTTTCTGTAAGTGTTACGGTTGATGGCTCTGCAGCCAAAGGGCCTTCATTTACCGTCAACCTCCAGGTGCAAGAGGGTACGTCAGTCTATGACGCGTTGCTTGCAAGTGGAGCCGGGGTAAATGCACGTAGCACGTCGTTTGGTATGTACGTTGCGGCTATTAATGGGCTTGCAGAGCGTGACCACGGTCCACAGAGCGGTTGGGTATATTCAGTTAACGGTGTTCAGCCTAACTACACATCAGATGCATATGTTCTGCATGATGGCGATTCGGTTGTTTGGACGTACGTTAACGCGGTGAACTAATGAATCCCGCACGCACAAGCTTTTCTCGACTGCACCCACTTGCTACGGTGGTGCTGTTTGGATGCGAGGTTGTGCTTGCCGCATTTTCTTTTCAACCTCTCTGTGCGCTGATTGCTTTTCTAGGAGCGCAGCTTTGTACAATCCAGTTGTTTGACACCAAACATGCTGCTAAACAGCTTGTTTGGTATGCTCCAATTATTATATTGATGGCAGTTATCAATCCGTTTTTCTCGGCATCTGGCTCTACCATTTTGTATTCTTTTGGGCACACGCAACTGTACGTAGAAAGTCTGCTGTACGGAGCTACCTCAGGTCTCGTGCTCGTAAGTACTTTGAGCTGGCTTGAGTGCCTATTTGCAGTAGTATCGCCGCTCGAGATGTTGCAGCGATCAAGTGTGCGCTTTCCAGGATTACAGCTGGTCTTGAGTCTTTCTGTGCAGCTTATGCCGCAGCTACTTTCTGATCTGTCAACAGCCCGCCAAATCCAGTCAGCAAATACCGCAGCTAGAAGGTGTGATTCTGCCGCACGGGCTTACCGGCAAAGCAACGTTTTAGGTCAAAGCCGTCTTTTGAGCGCGAGAAAAACTATTGTGCAATCAGCTGCCACCATTAACGCAGTGTGCATGAGCGCGCTGGAGAAGTCGATGAGTACGTTTCAGTCTATCGTGTCTCGAGGTTGGGGGATGGCAGGGCACAGGAGCAGATGGAACACTGAAGTGCTTGACGCCTATGATACTGTAGCGCTGCTGGTATTTGTTTTCTTAAGCGTTATAGCAGCGGTTTCTTTGTATATGCTGGTACAAGCTTGGCAGTTTTATCCTACTATGCCAGAGTTCCAAGTGAGTTTTTGGTATCTGGGCGTAGTACTGTTTACCATTTTACCAGCAATTTTTGTGCGTATTGATACTGTCTTATGGGAGCAGTCTGTATGAGTGAGCATTCTTCCTATATTCAGAATTCACTTACTTCTTCAACTAGTAAAAAAGTAGTTCTTGCTATTCAAAATCTCTCGTTTGCGTATGCTCTAACTCCAGAACGCAATGTTGTAGAAGATTTTTCCTGTGAGGTTTGTGCTGGTCAGATTAGTCTTTTACTGGGACCAACTGGTTCAGGCAAGTCCACCATTTTGAGCCTCATCAAGCCCGAGATTGCGCCTCAAGGTAGGAGAGAGGGCTCCATTATTGTTTGCGGCCAAGAGGTTTCTACGATGACGCAGGCGCAATCCGTAGACACCATTGCATTTGTGCCGCAAGTCACTTCACAAGCACTTGTGTGTGAGACACCTTTGAAAGAGCTGGCTTTTGGCCTGGAAAATCGAGGCGTTTCAGAGAAAGAAATGCGCCGTCGCATTTTTGAGACGGTCAATTTCTTTGGCATGGAAGCGCTTTTGCACAAGCGCTGTAACGAGCTTTCCGGGGGAGAACAGCAGCTAGTGGCCCTTGCTGCAGCGCTTGCCTTGCGCCCAAAGCTGCTTTTGCTGGATGAGCCAACTTCGCAGCTTGACCCGTTTGCGCAGAAGAGTTTCATCGCGCTCCTGGAGCGAGTGGCGCGCGAGCTCAACGTTGCCGTGCTTGTTGCCACCCACGACGTTGCCGCGTTCGAGTACCTCGCTGACGCGCGCGTCTGCCTTGGTGGCGAGAAGCCCGATGCGCTCCAAGCAGACAGCTCTTCTCGCCAGGCGCTCTGTCCTCGCAGCTCCGCGCCAAACCAAGCATCCACCGCGGCCGACAGCACGCCCGTGCTTGAGTTCAGCGCTGTGACGTTTGCGTATCCGCAGAGTGATCAGCTGGTGCTCAGCAAGTGCTCGCTTGAGGTCACGGGGCGAGAAATTCGTGCGCTCGTAGGCGGCAACGGCTCAGGTAAGTCAACGCTGCTAAAGCTTGCAGCGGGCGTTCTCCGTCCAAGGCGCGGACATATCTACAACCAGCTCCAGCAATCCCAAGGATACATTCCACAAGACCCCGAGCTGCTCTTTACCTGCCAAAGTGTGGACGAGGAACTTGCCCAGTGGCAGCAGAGTGGCGCCTATTCTGACCAGGACATTCAGGACCTCCTGGAAGCTTCGGGACTTCTTGCTCGCACAACATATCAGAAGCTTATGTCTTCTCATCCATACGACTTGTCTGGTGGACAGCAGCAACTTTTGGCGCTGGTAAAAGTGCTGCTCACAAAGGCGCGTCTGCTCATTCTTGACGAGCCTACAAAGGGTTTGGATGCTCCGACCAAAGAAGCCGTTATCAACCTGCTCTCTTACGCACAGTCAGAAGGTGCAACCATAGTAATAGCAACGCACGATATGCAGTTGATATCGCGCGTTGCTGATAACGTTTCTTTAGTATTTGATGGCCAGATTTCTCTGACAGAGCCAACTTCAGAATTCTTTGAGAACTCTTGGGTATGGTCGGCGGAGTAGGTGGCTAGAACCTTAAGAACGGCTCCTCATCCTGGCCAAGCTCCTCAAGAAGCTCATCGTCAAGATCGTTGATGTCGCCAAACTCCTCGTGTTCATGCTCCTCTTCATCTTCCTCATGATTGTGAGTATGCTCATTGAAGCCGTAGGCATTGGCTGTCTCATCATCAAACTCAAGTGTTGGAAGAGCGCTGGTAATGCTGCACAGACCAACTCCTGCAGGCATAATCTTTTGCCACTGAGCAATCAGAGGAGTGGTAGGAACTTCTCCCAGCTCAACAATGGAATCCAAGAAAATCTCTTTTGCGCCGTCGAGCAGGTCAGATGAATTTGCAACCTCAATGAGGTGCTCCGAGAAAAGCTCAAGCGCGTGATCTGTGGAATCTGCCTCAACAATACAAGGCATAAGACAATAGTTATCAGTAGAATCAAGCTCGTCATTGTAGCTAAAGTTTCCCAGATAGATCATGAAGACCTCCTTGTTGTAGTTTCAAATCATCTTATGCCAAAATAAGACAGACCTTCTCGATATTTTTATTTTGACGGTAAGCGTGAGGTTCTTGTGGATAATCGGCACACGTTATCAATAGTCTTAGAGGTTGTGGCACTCTTTGCTACGCCTATTATTCTTGCTGTTGAAATGATATATTTTCCCGATTTTACCGCGGTATCTTCAATTATTTTAGCGATCATTTCAGTTGCATTATTTATGTTAAGTTTTGAGGCAAAGAAGCCTTCAGTTGCCAATTTGGTACCTACTGCCGTCTTTAGCGCCTTAGGTGCTGCGGGAAGAATTGCCTTTGCGCCCCTCGCATATGTAAAGCCTGTTTCCGCAGTTGCTATCTTCGCGGGAGCGTTTCTTGGCAGGCATGCGGGCTTTTTAGTAGGTGCCTTATCTGCGCTTCTTTCAAACGTTTTCTTTGGCCAGGGCTCGTGGACGCCATGGCAGATGTATGCGTGGGGGCTTGTTGGTTACTTGGGAGGCCTTCTTGCAACTTTTATCTCAGCTTGTGCATCTTCTAAGCGTCCATCCGTCCAACAAAGCGAGAAACCCCACAAACTTCCACCTTTCTTGCTTATGATTTGGGCATTTATATCCGGACCATTCTTTGGCCTTGTAATGAACGTGTACTTTGTTATTGGATTTGTACATCCTTTAACGCTTGAATCCGCTCTTCTCGCGTTTGCGGCTTCAATTCCGCTTGATCTAACGCACGGCGTAGCAACGCTTGTTTTTTTGATTTTGTTATGGCTTCCGTGGCAAACATCCGTTAGCCGAATCCTCACAAAATACAATCTCACTGGTAGGAGCTTTAGATAAGCCATCTTTTCCCGTTTACCTAAAATGCCTTCCATTTTGCGACCTTTGATCTAGACTGTATTCACTGTCAGCCCCCAGATTTGGGGGTAAAAATGCAACCTACATCTATCCTTACTGCAACGGCAAACTCAACACTTGAGCTGCTTGCTCCTACGCGCTGCGTTGTGTGCGAGAAACCCGGCCAGCTCCTCTGCGATGAGTGTCGGGCAAAGCTGCCATGGATTTCTCAGCAGTGGGCATGTCCTAATTGCGGTGCTCCATACGGGAAGCTTGTTTGTTCAGAGTGTGCAGATAAAAAGAAACGACCTGTTCAGTGGGAGAGTAGAGCGGTCATTTGTGCCATGGGATTTAAGGGCCCTCCCGCACGGTTGATCTTGACGCTTAAGGATGGACACGAGCTTCGACTGGTGCCGGTAATTGCTGCAGCTCTATTGTGCGCGCTTGAAGAAGCCTCAGCATGGAAAGCTCGTGACGGTACCTCTCGCTTTGATAGTTCAAAAATTGATGGCGTTTCCTTTATTCCAGCAACTGCAGAAGCGTACGCGCGCAGAGGCTTTGATCATATGGAACTTGTAGCTCAATCGTTTTGCCAGCTTACAGGCTTGCCTTTGTACGACGTGCTTATACGTCCTCATGCAAAGGACCAAAGAACACTCTCATCCGCTCAAAGGCAAATAAATTTGAAAGGAAGTATCGCTTGTACTGTGCCGGTTAATCAATCAAATATTTTACTTTTAGATGATGTGGTGACTACCGGAGCATCAATTAGAGAAGCCACAAGAGTACTTTGTGCCGCAGGCGTGCATTCTGTAACCGTAGGCGCATTAGCTCGCGTATGGTGAGTTACCTATGGTTGCAAACGGCTATACTTGATAAGTCTTTTCAGGTCTGTGGTTGCGAAGTTCTCTGTGAGCTTTTAGTCCATGACAGACGAGGTCAAAGGGATCCACGTAAGTTTGCGTGTGCGCACGTAAACGATCATGGCTCGTCCTAGAAGTAAGCCATACCGCCTGTTATATCAAAGAGACAAAGGGTCTCGCAGGCGAGAGAGCTACTAGTGGAGCTGCTGCGGCAGCAAAGCAAACGTTCCAGTATGCGAGTGTGGGGTCAAATACCAGGTCAGCTGAAAAGACACCTGAATAGAAGAAGGAGTTCTGATGACGCGCGGTAAAAGCTCTCTTAAGTTGTTACTTCTTATAGCACTTGCTGTTGTTTTAACAGGATGCTCCATTGGTCCTATCAACATTGATCTGGATAAATGGTTCCACGTCAAGTCAGTGCAAGAGGCAATTCAAGAGAAGCGAGAAGCTCGTCAGCAGAAGATTCCTGATTCCTCACTGCACACAGCTGGCACTTTGACCGTTGGTCTACGTACTCAGTCAGTAACAGCTCCAATGGTTGTGGCCTCAGAAGCCGGGACATTGCAGGGAATTGACGTTGAAATAGCTTCTGCAATTGCAGATCAGCTAGGCGTAGACGTTAAGTTTGTATCAGTTAACGGACCAGTAGATGGCCTACAAGCAGGTTGCGACATTGTCATGGATGTCAGAAGTGGTGAAGACTCAACAAGTACACTTATTTCTGGCTATGCTGAGTCTGCAACAGCTCTTTTCCATAAGGGTTCAGAGACAGACATTACCGCTGATAGTTTGAGTGGAAAGTCAGTTGGCGTTCAAACAGGCTCTTTGTCCGAACGCGCAATGGGTCAGGTGCTTACGGGCATGTCTGTTCAGGGTTTTTCTAACTTAAATGATGCTTTTGAAGCACTTGAAAATGGATCTATCGATTATGTGGCCTGTGATGCATATGCTGGTGCTTATTTAGCAGCAAACAAAGATATTTCTATGGTTGGTGTCGTTGACGTTCCATCCACGATTGGTATTTCTGTAGCAACAAGTAACAAAACTCTAGCTACACAAATTCAGCAAGCTCTTTCAGCTATTCAATCTAACGGTGTCGAGGGAGTTATTAGAAACAAGTGGATTGGCACCTTGCCACACCTCTCAACTACCAATAAGATTTCCGGTCTTGTGGAAGTTTCTACGCAATCTACCAGCACTGATTCAGCTACATCTTCCTCTGAGCAAAATTAATCGCACATAAAGAGAAATAGTCTCTAACCGTTTACCGCTCAATTCAACTTTTTATGGAATGATTGACCGACAAATGGGTATTGTTGTTATACAGACATCAGTTAGAAGATGTCTCGTGTATCCGATAGGAGGCTCCCATGGTGGACATCAAGATTTCGGGACGCAAGGTAAGCATTTCTGAGGCTTTGCGCACACACGTAGATCAGAAAATCGGTGATGCTCTTAAAGTATTTGACATCACTCCTATGTCTTGCGATGTAGTTCTCAGAGTAGACAAAAACCCTTCAAATCCAGATAGAAAGACAGCTGAGGTTACGGTATTTGTTCGTAACAATGTTGTTCGTGTCACTGCTAGCTCTGACGATATGTATGTGGCTATTGATGAAGCAGCAGAAAAAGTCTCCAGACAACTACGCAAGTACAAGACAAAAGTTGTTGAGCGCCGTCATCATGTAAAGTCTGAGCGCGGAGTTGCTCTTACACAAGAAGATCTTGCCAATCTCATTGAGATTCCAGCTGAAGATCTTGATGACCAGCTTGTTCGCGAGAAATACATTGATCTTGAGCCAATGACGGAAGAGGAGGCGCTTGTCCAAACTGACCTTCTCGGCCATGATTTTTATGTCTTTGTTAATTCTTCTACTGGTTTGACTAATGTCATTTACCATCGTAAAAATGGTGGATACGGAATTATCAAACCTAAGATTGAGGAACAGGATGTTCAATAAAAAAGATAAAGCCGAAGAAGAAATCAGCGAGGTTGCCTTTGAAGATCTTGAGCCTACTGAGCTTTCAGCTGCATATCATAAGCCCAGTAACGTTCGAATCATCATGGACTCCTGCGCAGACTTTGCTCCAGGAATTGCTGAACAGCTAGGTGTTGATATCATCCAGTTCCCTTATGTGGGACCAGATGGAGAGCACTATGATGATGGCTGGAAGAGCATTAGTGCACATGAGTTCTTTGAGGGCATGCGCAAAGACAAAAAGCTGCGCTACACCACCTCTGCAATTACTCCTGGTCATTATCTTGAGATCTTTGAGAAAGCTGCAAAGCAGGGCACACCAACGGTGTATCTGTGCTTTACCTCGGCTCTCTCTTCATCCTACTATGCAGCTGAGCAAGCAGCAGATATGGTAAGAGAGAAATACCCAGACTTTGAGATTTACGTAGTCGACAATGGTGCACCTTCGTCCGCAGCTCAGCTTTTGGGTCTTGAAGCAGTACATCAGGCCAATAAGGGTCTCTCGGCAAAAGAGATTGCCGAGTGGGCACAAGACGCGCGTAACTATATACATGGCTACTTAACACTTGAGACCTTGGATGCTCTTGCTGCGGGCGGTCGTATTCCTGCTGCTGCAGCAAATATTGGTGGCAAGCTTGATGTAAAGCCAGAGCTTACCTATGACTCAACAGGAGCTCTTACCGTCAAGACAGTGTGCAGAGGCCGCAAGAAGGCACTCAAGTCTCTTATCCAGGACTTTAGAGATAGCTATTCTCATGACACCTCGCTTCCTGTTGGCATTATTTCTGCAGACGCACAGAAGGACGCTAATTGGCTAGAGGCTCAGATTCGTAAAGAGAAGGGCTGTGAGGGACTCACCATTATTCATAGCCAGGTAGGACCAGTTATTGGTGCTCACGTTGGACCAGGCATGGTGGCTATTGTCTTCTGGGGAACTGACCGCCGCGAGAAGCTTTCGCTTTCTGACCGAATTGCTAACAGGGTTCGTAAATCTAATTAACGGGTACAAGGTATGGGGTCGCTCTTTGGAGCGGCCCCAGTTTGTTTATTTATTTTAGTCTGAAAGGACTCATACATGGCATTGAGCAAGAATGCAAAGGTTGCTTTTATTGGAACAGGCATTATGGGCACTCCTATTGCAGAGCACCTTATTTCTGCTGGTTATGACGTTACTGTTTACAACAGAACACCAGAGAAAGCACAAAAGCTTGTCTCGTTGGGCGCTCACGCTGCAGAGAGTGTGGCAGATGCTGCAAAAGACGCTGACGTTATCTTTACCATGGTTGGTTATCCAACTGACGTTGAAGATGTTTACTTGGCAACAGATGGTCTTATCCGTGTTGCTAAGAAGGGTGCGTACCTTATTGATCTGACCACTTCTTCATCTCAGCTTGCTCGTGATATTCACGATGCTGCTGAAATTGAGGGAAAACATGCCTTTGACTGTCCAGTTACGGGCGGCCAGAAGGGTGCTCAGGACGGTACTCTTACGCTGATTGTCGGCGCAACTGAGCACGATGTTGAGCCAGTACGCGCTCTTCTCGAGACCTTCTCTGCAAAGATTTTCTGCATGGGCGGAGCTGGTAAGGGTCAGACCGCAAAGCTTTGTAACCAGGTATCCCTTGCTTCCTGCATGATTGGCTATGCAGACGCAATGGCCTTGGCAGAGCAGGGTGGACTTGACGTTGAGCAGATGCTTGAGGTTGTTGCAAGCGGCATGGGTTCTTCTCGCGCACTTAAAGAGCTTGCTCCTAAGTCGCTTGAGGGAGACTTCCAGCCAGGATTTTTGGCTGAGCACTTCCGCAAGGATATTGCGCTTGCTCTTGCTCAGTCTGAGGACCTTGAGATTACGCTTCCTGGTGCAGAGACCGCCTTTACCCTGTATGACATGCTCTGCCAGATTGGTGGCGCTCGTAAGGGTACTCAGGCAATCTCGCTGCTCTATGCTGACGAGGCAACCAGCACTGCAGCCGGTCTTGACTGGTCGCTCCTCGAGAGCCAGGAAGACGAGGGTGAGCATGAGTGCTGCTGTGGCCACGACCACGAAGATGGTGATCACGAGTGTGAGTGCCATGGTCACGGACATCATCATGAACATGAAGGTCACGAGCACGGTCATGACGGCCACTGCTGCCACTAAGTGCTAGCCGCAAAGGAACCCCGATTATGAGTGATATTTCTACTCCTCAGAGCTCTATTGCGGTTTTCATCGATTATGAAAATTTGGCACTAGGAACAGGCAAAAGAAAGAAAAACGGCCACCAGGAACCAGGTCATCTTCCAGAGATGAAGCTCATTATGGAGAGGCTGGTTGATAAGGGACGCATTACTGCTAAGCGCGCATACTGCGATTGGCAGCGCTTTCCAAATGCTATTACACCCCTACATGAGCTTGGCATTGAGCTCATCGAGATTCCAGATAGGGCCTATACCGGCAAGAACTCTGCCGATATTAGACTTGCGGTAGACGCTGTTGAGATGTGTCTTACTAAAGACCACATTGATACTTTTGCCGTTCTCTCTGGTGACTCTGACTTCTCGCCACTTGTGGCAAAGCTTAAAGAGGCTGGTAAAACAGTCATTGGCGTTGGTATGAAGGAGTCTACCAGCTCGCTTCTTGCTGAAGTTTGTGACGAGTTTATCTTCTACGAGGATATTTTGAGTTCTGGCAGAATTCCAGACTTTAAAGAGAAGGTACCTGTCGAGAAACACGACTGCTACCAGCTCTTATTTGAGACCATTGAGTCTTTGGAACGCGAAAGTGAAACATTTATTTATGCATCTCGTTTAAAGGAGACTATGCGAAGGAAGCGTCCACAGTTTGCTGAGGCAACTTATGGATATCGTTCGTTTACTTCTCTTTTACGTGAAGCATCGAGCCTTGGATTTATTAAAATTCATGAGGATCAAAAAAGCGGCACCGTTGTCGTAGACGGATTTAGAGAATAAAGGGTGTTTTAGAGAGGATTTAGGTTTCATGGCAGAAAAGAAAGAAACTGCTCAGAAGCCAAAAAAGGCTTCAACTAAGGCAACCGCAAAAGCGGGCTCTACAAAGGCGCCAAAAGAAGAAAAGCAACCTGCTAAGAAGGCTACTAAAAAGCCAACTATGGCACAGATGAAAAAAGTGAATGCACTGGTCATCGCTTTGTCTGATGCTAGTAGGCGCGCTCGTCAAGACGCATCTCATGAGCTTGCGGAGCTGGCCCATATTGCTCCTCTTGCCTTTGAAGAGCACATTGATTCTCTTATTGATGCACTGTATAGGCCAGAAGCACAGACTCGTTGGGAAGTGCTTGATGCACTTGCCAATCTGAGCGCTCATTTTGGTGACCAGGTCTTTAAGGCATTTGATGCTGCTGAGGCTTCTCTGTTTGACGATGACTCAGCAACGGTGCGCCTGGCAGCATTTTTGTTCCTCTGTCAGTACGGAGCAACTT
>JAGZWL010000116.1:0-3285 GCA_018378955.1 Atopobium sp.
GCATCAACAGGCCTGTTCAGACCCATGAAGCATGCGCCAAGGCTGCAAAGTGCTGATGAAGGATTAGGGTTCTTCTCGTCAACTGCAGCGTTTCTGTAAGCAATGCCGGCGTTGCGAATATCACCGATCTTCTCGTATGCAGAACCAAGAGCAAGCTGTGCCTTATAAGGAGTTGCGTAAGAGGCGTCCTGGACAGCGTTAGTAAGGGCAGCAATAGCCTCCTGTACCCTACCAGCAGCCAGAAGTGCGCGACCCTGATTAGTAGAGAGAGCGCCAACCTTGCCGTAGGAAGCGTCAGCAAGAGCGGACTTGTAAGCAGAAGCTGCGGAATCAAACTGTCCAAGCTTCATATAAGCGTTTCCAAGAAGGTGGTCAATCTGACCGTTTACCTCGCCTGGCTCTTTAGCCACATCAAACTGACTGATAGCTACAAACCAGTCGCCCTGATCATATGCAGATTTACCTAACTCAAATGCCTGTTGATTCACAATATCCTCCAAGAGTCTGTGCGACTTGGCTTTAAGCGTTTTCAATTCTAATGGAATTGACGATATCGCCAACCTTTAACTGGGAAATGACATCCATTCCCTCGATAGTTGTGCCAAATACGGTATATCCAGAATCCAAGCCATGCTGTGGACCAAGACAGAAATAGAACTGAGAACCTGCGGAGTTTGGATCTTGAGAACGAGCCATAGCAAGGGCACCGTCAACGTGGGAGTTGTTAGGATTTGTGGTGAACTCCTCTTTGATGCGATAACCAGGACCACCGGTACCAGGAATTCCATCAGGACCAGGGTTACCAAACACAACATCCTCAACACTCATCTCACGGGTGTTTGGGTCTCCGCCCTGAAGAACAAAGCCAGGGACAAGACGGTGGAACTTGGTATCGTCATAGAAGCCAGACTCTGCAAGCTCGCAGAAGTTTGCCACATGAATAGGTGCGCCCTTACCATCAAGCTGAACCTTAATGATTCCCTTGTTGGTATCAAAGACGGCAACCTCAGTACCAGTAACCTGGCGCTCTGGTGTATACAATGGATCAAGTCCAAACATAATTCCTCCAAGCTTCTTTACATCTAAGAAAAGAAGAAAACGCGAGAAACCCTTAGTAATAAAGAACTTCTTTTCTAACCTAATTATTTTACCAGTATGATGAGATTTTTGAAATTAAAGCAGCTGAACGGTAGATTTTTACTGCTTTTGTGGCTTCCAATTCACGTAATTTTCATCAAAAAGTTTCTGGTATGAGCTGGAGCCGCTGGAGTCTCTGATGTTATCAACTGGCGCCAAGATATTGTCTTTGTCCTGAGAAGGATTGTTAGAAGCAACTGAGCGCTTCCATCCCTCACTCAAAGCATCGGAGCGATTACGAAGCCAGTTACCCAGTTTGGTGAGATTTTCAATAGTCTGACGATAGTTTCCGTTGCAGTCATCAAGACTAGAGAGGTCAGAGATAACATTACTAATATCCAGCGAAATCTGCTCTGCTTCCTGTTGAGCATCAGCACGCTCCTGATCAGAGCCAGTAATAGCAAGCTGATCAAAGGTTTTCTCGTTATCATCAAGGCGCTTTGAGAGGTCTCCAAGCTTCTGATAATCACTATCAAGTGCGTCAAAAACAGCATCCGAACTTGTATTTTGCTGATTTGCACTGGTGTCTTGACCCGTGAGGTGCGTAACAGGAGTGGTGGTAGGAGTAGATGAGACTGGCGCCTCAACCTTTGCGCGATTGTCGGTTGCCTGAGGGTCCCACGGGTGCGTGATGACAAAGATTGCAGCTACTACCAGCGAGGTAACAAGAAGTGCTGAAAGCAGAATAACGCGCGTACGCGGGATTCCCTCTGCTTCAGGGAGGTTCTCTTTTGAAGGCTCGGAAGGGATTGCAGACTCAAAGCGAGGAGCTGGCCTGCGACTTACCGAGGCAAACGCGCTGGTAGTGTCTGGGTCAGCGTTGTCGGCTGGCATATCTTGCAAAACAGTGGGATCTGCTGCGACAGAAGAGGATGCATCATACTCTGCGTCTACGAGCGGATCGGTCTTCTCGCCAGATGCTGGAGCGGCGTCAATCTCTGGAAGCTTGATGTTGCGTGTGGGCCTGATAGCTCGAGCTGGACGAGCAGCAGGCACTGCCTGTGGTAAAGGAAGGCCACACTTTGGGCAGCTTTCTGCGCCGGCAGCCACCAGGGCGCCACAATGAGGGCACCAATGAGCTTGAGTAACAGGAATCCTTTGGGTCAAACTTAGATCAATCTGACAATGAGGGCAGGTTAAAGCCCCTTCATCGACCTCAGATCCACAGTTTGGACAACGCATACACCCTCCACAACTCTTTGCTTGTGCTTCAGTTTAATCGTTTATATCAGCAGAAGAGCTATAAGTTGACTTTCCTCCCATTAATCTCACAACCAGGTCAAAGAATCGATCCTTTGTATAGTTGTGAATGTAACGTTCGGAAATTCTGTTGAAGATAATAACGGAAATCACCAGACAAATTGCCAAGTACGGCAAGATGCGTGGAGTGAGAGGTGCAATGCGGAAGAAGTCCTGCGCTACCGTGCATCCGCCAACCACAATGGCAATGCATACAACAAGAAGTGCAATGCGGAGCTTGGTGAGAGGCAAAGAAATCCTTCTGAGCAGCGCAAAACCAACTGTTGCGGTGGTGATAAGCGCCATCGTAGACACCTGAGACAGGTTCAACTTAAACAGATGACCTGCAGTCATAAGAAGTGCAAGCGTGATAGTTACTGCAATAGAAGCAGGTAGTGACTTGCGCAAAATGTTGACCAAGAAGTTGCCCTTTACGCGATCGTGATTTGGCTCAAGCGCCAACACAAACGATGGCAGGCCAACGGTTGCAAATGAAAGCAGCGACATCTGAACAGGAATAAAGGGGTATGGTGGCGCAATAATGCAATAGAGCGCTAAAGCCGCAGTATAAACCGTCTTTACAAGAATGAGTGCAGCAGATCGCTGAAGGTTATTGATAGAGCGCCTTCCCTCGGCAACAACTTCTGGCATGTGCGCAAAATCGTTGTCTGCCAGAACAATCTCTGCAACATTTCTAGCTGCAGCAGAACCAGAAGCAACAGAAATAGAACAGTCCGACTGCCTCAGCGCCAAGATGTCGTTGACACCGTCGCCGGTCATGGCAACCGTGTGACCATGATTCTGGAGTGCAATAACAAGCTCGCGTTTCTGTTCTGGCGTAACGCGACCAAATACGTGGTACTTCTTAACAGCTGCAACAATATCTGCCTCTGTGTGTAGCGTAGTTGC
>JAGZWL010000117.1:0-3230 GCA_018378955.1 Atopobium sp.
AAAAATGGATGTTTCAATAACTACTCATGATTTGTTTGGAACGGTAGAAGCCATCCCGTCAAAATCATGCACTCATCGCGCGCTCATCTGCGCTTCATTTGCAAACGGCACTACTAACATTACCTGTCCTTACATCTCAGAGGACATTCAAGTAACTGTTGATTGCCTTAAAGCTTTAGGCACCACTATCGCTAGAACTAAACAGGGATTTAGAGTTGTCCCTGCAAAAGAGCAAAATCGCCCTCAAAACGTGCAACTTAACTGCAAAGAATCTGGCACCACGCTCAGGTTTTTACTCCCCCTTCTGGGGGTGCTAAACGTAAACGCCACAATTTCTGCAGAAGGAAGACTCTTTTCTCGACCCCTAGAGCCTCTTGTCTCAGAACTCTCTGCCCATGGTATGTCTTTTAGCTGGCAAGACGAGAAGACCCTTGAGGTTTCGGGCAAACTTATTGGCGGTTTATTTGAGCTACCAGGAGATATCTCATCCCAATTTATTTCTGGACTTTTGCTGTCATTACCTTTGTTAAATGAATCTTCAACGATACAAATTACAGGGTCCATCCAGTCAAAAGACTATCTGGCTATCACAGAGCACGTATTGAAAGACTTTGGCGTTACTACTGTATTTGATGCAAAGAATGCCACCTACATCATTGAGCCTCAACACTACGTTTGTCCAGGCGTTTATTCAATCGAAGGAGATTGGTCAAACGCTGCACCATGGCTTGCTGCAGGTGCAATTGGGCAAGGCGTAGAGGTCACAGGGCTCTCCATGCAAAGTGTCCAGGGAGACAGAGCTATCTTGGCCGTGTTATCGCTTGTGGGCGCACGTGTTTCTCGCCAGCAAAAAGGTGCAGCTTGTATGATAGATCACCTGCGACCGTTTACCATTTCTGTCTCCGAGGTGTGCGATCTTGCTCCGGTACTTGCTGCATTAGCTGCGTTTATCCCTGGAACAAGTAGGCTTACCAATATTCAGCGCCTTCATCTTAAAGAGTCCGACCGCGTTCAAAGTATCTGCAGCGTACTTAGGGCATTTGGTGTAACCGTTGAGCTCTCTGACGATCAAACGGAGCTTATTATCACGGGAGGAAAACAGCCCGTCAGCTGCATTGTGGACTCGTGCAATGATCATCGCATGGTGATGATGGCAACTATTTTGGCTTCATATGCAACGGGTCCTGTCATAATCACCCATGCCGAAGCAATCAATAAGTCGTATCCGTTCTTCTTTGAGCACTTCAAGCAGCTTGGTGGCGTCTGTCACAGTATGGAGTCATAAATGATGACCTCAACTTTTGGGACAACAGTAAAAGTATCTATTTTTGGCGAGTCTCATGCTCCAAAAATCGGCTGCACCATTGAAGGTTTACCTGCTGGTTTTAGCATTGACTTAGCAGCTCTCAAGACATTCCTTCAAAGAAGATCTCCATCGCATCCGTGGGATACTCCGCGTAAAGAGACTGATGATCCACAGTTTGTCTCAGGAATTTCTGCGGACGGAGTTCTAGACGGAACTACACTCACAGCCGAGCTACCTAACACAAACGTTCGTCCACAAGATTACGCAGCTACAAAGCTTGTCCCACGACCAGGACATGCCGATTTTTCTGCCTGGGCAAAATGGGGAGATACCTATAAACAAACAGGTGGAGGACATTTTTCTGCTCGCCTCACTGCTCCTCTGTGCATTGCAGGAGGCATAGCGCTCCAGATTTTGCGCGCTCAGGGCATAACTATTGCAGCTCATGTGCTCAAAATAAAGAACATAAACGATACTCCTCTTGAGCTCGTAGACAACTCGCTTGAGGCCAATAAGTTACTTGCTCACCAAATGAATCAGCTGCTTCAAGCTGGCCCTCAAGAGCTTCCTTTCCTTGATGCTCAAGCTGGCGAGAAAACCCGCGCACTCCTTAAACAGCTGCGCTCAGAGAAAAATACCGTTGGCGGCATCATAGAATGTGCGGCAACGGGTGTTCCTGCAGGTATTGGGTCCCCTCATTTCCATGGACTTGAAAATACCATCTCTGCTGCAGTCTTTGGTGTTCCCGCTGTTAAAGCCATAGAATTTGGTAGCGGTATGGAAGTTGCTAATCTCCTTGGCTCTGAGAATAACGATGCATACGAAGTGCGTAACGGCTCCGTTATGCCAACCACCAATCATGCTGGAGGTATTCTGGGTGGCATTTCAACAGGCGCTCCCATCTGGTTTAGATGTGCATTAAAACCTATCTCGAGCATTGGCCTACCACAGAACTCGGTAAACCTTCAAACTATGGAACCAGAGCAGCTTATTGTTCAAGGCAGGCATGATGTAACTGCAGTTTTGCGCGCTGTTCCCTGTGTTGAAAGTACTTTTGCGCTAGCTCTTCTCGACTCTCTGTATTCCTGGCCCTCTGAGCAGAACGGATATGACAATGACTAATCAGCTAGAGACACTTCGCCAGGAAATCGATTCAATTGACGCGCAAATCTTTGGCCTCTTTGAGCAAAGGATTGCGGTTGCCAAACAAATTGGCGCTTACAAAAAGGAGCAGGACCTCACTGTTCTTGATTCCTCAAGAGAAAATGCCAAAAGAGACCAGGTTAAAGCCACTGTTTCTAATGAACTTGAACCTTATGCTTTAGAGTTACTTGAGGTATTGATGAACGCCGCAAAGGCAGTTCAGGAGACAGACCATGAGCTCTAATTCTGAGCAGCAAGCCTCAAGTAACCCTACAGCTCCTCTTGCTCCTTACGGCCTTATTGGCGAGAAACTCTCTCATAGTTGGTCGGCAGAAATTCATGAAAAGTTGGGGTCATTTCCCTACCAGCTTCATGAGCTTTCTGCTTCTGAGCTGAAGGGTTTTCTCAAAGACCAACCTTGGCGGGGCTTGAACGTTACTATCCCCTACAAAAAGGATGCCTGTGCTCTTGCAGACGCTACTTCTAAGGATGCACAAGCTATAGGAGCGGCAAATACCCTAGTAAAAGATACAAATGGTTTTATAGCAGCAGACAACACCGATGTGTATGGCTTTGAGTATCTGATTAAAAGCCTCAAGGTCAACTTAAGCCAAAAGAAAGCGATTGTCTTTGGGGCCTTTGGTGGCGCTGGTCAGGCAATTTGCTATGCGCTCAAAAAAGGCGGTGCATATGTTGTGGGAGTCTCCAGGAACCCTCACGAAAGTTCTTCATATGTAGACTGCGCAATTACCTATGACCAGCTTAAACTCCACTATGACGC
>JAGZWL010000118.1:0-3225 GCA_018378955.1 Atopobium sp.
AGAACTGCCTGTTTCTTTTTTGGAAGCTCAATCGTCCAAGAAATTTCTGACATTATTCAGCAGAATCTTCCGTTGCAACCGGAGTGCCAACTTCAGAATCTTCATCAAATACAAGGCCACAAGCAACTCGTACTTTGTGATCAATCTCTTCCATGAGATCTGGATTGGCAGTAAGGAAAGATTTAGCTGCTTCTCTACCCTGGCCAAGACGCTCACCCTCATAGGTGAACCAAGCTCCAGACTTGTTGACAATCTCAAAATCAACAGCCATATCAAGAATGGAGCCCTCTTTGGAGATGCCTTGACCGTACATAATGTCAAACTCAGCAACCTTAAAAGGCGGAGCAACCTTGTTCTTTACAACCTTAACGCGAACACGGTTACCAACGTTTTCTCCGTTAACCTTAATGCTGTCAACGCGGCGAATATCCATACGGACAGTAGAGAAGAACTTAAGAGCCCTACCACCAGAAGTGGTCTCTGGGCTTCCAAACATAACGCCAATCTTCTCTCTAAGTTGGTTAATGAAAATACAAAGCGTATTAGACTTTGAAAGAGAGCCGGCTAACTTACGGAGAGCTTGACTCATGAGACGAGCCTGAAGACCAACGCTAGAATCGCCGATCTCTCCCTCAATCTCTGCACGAGGAACAAGAGCAGCAACAGAGTCTACAACTACAACATCAATGGCGCCTGAGCGAACAAGCATGTCACAAATTTCTAGAGCCTGCTCACCAGTATCTGGCTGAGAAATTAAAACATCGTCAATATCAACGCCAATACGAGCCGCATAGCCTGGGTCTAGTGCGTGCTCTGCGTCAATAAAGGCAACAACACCACCTAGCGCCTGAGCTTCTGCAAGAATTTCTAGTGAAAGTGTTGTCTTACCAGAGGACTCTGGGCCATAAATCTCTACGATACGGCCGCGAGGAACGCCGCCAATACCCAATGCTGCATCAAGAGCAAGTGAGCCAGTTGGAATAGCCTGAATATCAAAGGCAGGACCACCCTCGCCTAAACGCATAATAGCGCCTGCACCAAATTTCTTCTCAATCTCTGCAGTGGTTGAAGAGATAACCTCATCTCTCTCATCACCAGTAGTACGAGCTTTAATCTCTTTTGAAACTGACTTTTTAGCCATTGGTACTCCTTGCTCTTTTTGTTACTAGAATAATATAAGAACAGACGTTCTATGTCAACGTCAAACATATACTCTATAGAGGGAATTTGTCTGAATTCTTTCCTCTATTTTTCCGCTCTTGAACAGCTTATTTCTTCTTAATTGCAAATTTGGCTGTATAAGTCCTGCATAGTCGCAGAAAATAAGAAGCTCAAAACAAACTAGTTTTGAGCTTCCCTATTAAAATCGGGTTTTAAGCCTTCACAATAGCTTCATGAATTAATTGTAAAGCCTGCAAAACAGCAGCTTCTCGCACCTGTTCTCTATTACCAGAAAAATATTTGCAGACTGTATGGGTAAAGTTTTTGCTGTTAATACCAAACCAAACTGTTCCAACTGGTTTACCAGGCTCTTCTCCTGTTGGACCAGCTATTCCTGTAACGGAAACTGCAATATCTGATCCAATAACGTCTCTAACGCCCGAAGCCATTTGAGCTGCGCAGGGCTCAGAAACAGCGCCAAGAGACGGTTCATCAAAAATGTCTTTTGAAACGCCTAATACCTTTTGTTTAATCTCAATGGTATAGCTTACAACAGAGCCTTTAAGCACACTTGATGATCCAGAGATGGCTGTAAGAGCGCCTGCAACAAGTCCTCCCGTACAAGACTCGGCAGAAGCTACGGTAATACCTGATGCAAGGGCATCTGAAATAACACTTTGAGCTTCTTTGAGAACTTCTTCAGAGAACATGGTCTTCCTTACTTTTAATAAGATTTGATACAAAAGCGGCGCCTCAGAGAGACGCCATCTTGTTAAACTTCAGCAATGTATTGCCACGACTTTACAAAGTAGTCAATTCCTGACCAGGCTGTTAGAACTACTGCAACCCACATAGATGCGTTGAAGATAAAGAGCAAAACATCCTGAATCATTCCACCAGGAATACTTGGCAAGAAGAGTAAACCGCAGATAGCAACCATAGTTGTTGCAGTCTTCCACTTACCCAAGTCAGAAGCTGCAATAACAACTCCCTTTGAAGCAACAACCATTCTAAGACCCGATACCAAAAACTCACGTGCAACAATCACTAAGAGCACCCAAGGAGAAACCATATGCCACTCTAGAAGTACAAAAAGAGCTACAACAACAGCGAGTTTATCGGCAATTGGATCTAAGAACTTGCCAAAGGTAGTAACTTCATTTCTACTACGGGCAAGGTAACCATCAAGCTTATCGGTCAAAGAAATGACAACATAGCCGATAAAAACAAGAAAAGCTCCAAGTTTAAAACCAGGTGTTGTCAGAGAATCTGCCAGAGATACACCTAAAAGCTGCGCCAAGAGAAGCCAAAAGGGCACTAAGGCCACACGAGCACAGGTAACAATATTTGCAGGTGTCCAAATTGTCTTTGATGACATGACCTATCCCCAACTAAACGGTTTTCTCGCCAGACTGTGTGTCTGTAGTGTCTACGATCTCGCCAATCATTTCATAGCAGAATGAATCTACCAGGTCACAAAGGACAATATCTCCGACTGCGGCCTCTCCCTCTGCAATGTGAACAGCGCCATCACAGTCTGGAGCCTGGAACCACGTGTGGCCGATAAGCTCAGTGCCCTCGTCAGATTCTTCAATTCCGTCAATAATGACCTCGCAGCGCTCGCCAACGTGACGAGCGGTGGCTGCAAAACCGAGCTGTTCAACAAGGTCAAGCAGGCGCTGAGTGCGCTCAATCTTTACCTCATCTGGAACCTGATCAGACATCTTTGCACCAAGAGTTCCCTCTTCTGGTGAATACGTAAAGACGGATGTGTAATCAAACTCCTGCTCCTGAATAAAGTCGTAGAGCTCGTCTGATTCATCATCAGTTTCACCTGGGAAACCACACATTCCCGTAGTTCGAAGAACCATGCCAGGAATCTCAGTTCTGAGGCGATTAAAAAGCTCACGAAGTTCCTGTGTAGAGCCAGAACGACCCATACGCTTAAGAATGCGCTCGTTGCAGTGCTGAATTGGAATATCAATGTAAGGTAAAACCTCAGGTGTATCGCGAATAGTGCTGATAAGCTCGTCGGTCATACCTTCTGGTTGCAGATACAAAACG
>JAGZWL010000119.1:0-3222 GCA_018378955.1 Atopobium sp.
TATGACAGATATTCTGCTCAATTACGGCCATATTACACATCAAATGAAGATAATCTGCACCTTTGAGGTATTTTCAGCGTCATGTATACGTCTTTTTGACAGATTATCTGACTTAAGTGTGTTTTGAACTGCCTCCCATTTCTCGTGTCCAAGAAATGGGAGGCAGTTCACAAGCGAGCGCCTTTCTTGTAAACGTGAACTGAACTGTTTAGGAGAGCGGCTTACGCAAGCGGCTTATATGCATCATCAACATTGATGTGGCAATAGCCACCAGGATTCTTCTTCAGGTAGTCCTGATGATATTCCTCAGCAAGCACGTAGTTATCTAGTGGCTCCACTTCAACGGCAAGCTTCTGACCAAACAGCGACTCCTGTTCAGACACAATGCGTTCAATAACAGGCAAATCCGCGTCGTTTGTGTAATAGATGCCGGTGCGATACTGCCTACCAACGTCGTTGCCCTGTTTATTGACCGAGAGGGGATCGATAACCCTAAAGTAATAGCGCAGGATGTCATAGAGGCTTACAACGCTCTGATCATAGGTCACATGCACTGTTTCTGCGTGATCTGTGGCTTTGACCTCCTGATAGTTGGTATCCAAGGTCTTTCCATTTGCATAGCCAACAGTGGTTGCAGTAACACCCTTAATTCTGGAGAAGTACTCTTCTAGACCCCAGAAACATCCACCTGCTAAATAAATCTCTGCCATAAAAGCCTCCTTAGGCTGAATTGCTGTTATAAAAGTTTGAAGTGACTTCGCTTTACTTCAAAGACACCTGCTTTACTCAAAGAAGATATTACCGCGCTTAAAGCGCTTCTATCTACACCAAGATAATCGGCAAGCTGTTGGCGATTGTAGGGGATATCAAACTCCGACGAACCCGCAGCTTGTGAGCGTGTATTCAAGTACGCCATCAGTTTGCCACGAATGCTCTTTGGAGCAGCATCTTGAATACGACGGCTCAGCATGATGTTTTTCTGCGCAATGGAAGCCATAAGGTTTCTGGTAATAATATCCACGCCGCCGCAGATATCACAGGTTCTGGTAGTAATCTGTCGCAGGTCAAGCAGCAAAATATCCGATTTCTCGGTTGCAACTACCGAGGTCAAGAGTGGCACGTTTCCAAGAGCTGCATATGCCTCTCCAAACGTTTCTCCGGTATGGAAGGCTCCCATCACAGAAATGTTACCTTGAGCATCTGATCCCTCAACATGAATAGCGCCGGAGACAACAATGCCAAACTGATGAGCTTTATCACCAGCGCATAGAATAATCTCTCCAGGCTTATACGTACGTACCACCGCACGTAGATGCTTCAGCAAAGCTTCAAGCTGCTCAGGCTTCACTCCTTTAAACACCACCGTATTGAGCAAAAACGAAGGCTTAATATCTTGCAAGTTCATTGACGCTCCAAAAATTTCGTCATGAAAATCGTTTTGTTGTAATTACAACATACACTATTCCACATTCCTGTAATCATGAAACCCAGAAGAGCAAATCTCTTCTCGCTATATGGTTTTATGGAGAGGAAAAATAGTGGATAACAAGATGTTCTGTTTCCAGTGCGAGCAGACTGCCGCTTGTACTGCATGTACCGGCGCTGCTGGCGTTTGTGGCAAGCCTTTTGACGTTGCGTTTGCTCAGGACGAGCTCACCGGCGCTCTGGTTGGCCTTTCTCGCACCGAACTTGCTGCTGGCAAGCGTTCTAACCGTGCAGACCAGCTGATTGTTGACGGTCTGTTCACCTGCATCACCAACGTCAACTTTGACAAGGGCGCTGTTGACGCAATTACTGCTCAGGTTCGTGACGAGAAGAACCGTCTAGCTGCAGAGGCTGGCGTAGAGCCTGTTGAGGATCTTCCACTTGGCGGCGTTTGGTCCGACAACGAGGACATTAGATCCCTCAAGTCCCTCATTCTGTTTGGTATCCGTGGTATGGCTGCTTACGCTTACCACGCTCGCGTTCTTGGCAAGACTGATGACGCAGTTGACGCTTTCTTTGTAAAGGCACTTGCTGCTCTTGCTACCGAGTCCTCCGTTGACGTTTTGCTGCCTCTTACCCTTGAGGTAGGCGAGGTCAACCTCAAGTGCATGGCTCTTCTGGACAGCGCAAATACCGGCGCTTATGGCACCCCAGTTCCAACAGAGGTTCCTCTGACTATTGAGCCTGGTCCTTTCATTGTTGTTTCCGGCCACGACCTTCTTGACCTCAAGACGATTCTTGAGCAGACCGAGGGCACTGGCGTTAACGTTTACACTCACGGCGAGATGCTCCCAGCTCACGGATATCCAGAGCTCAAGAAGTATCCACAGCTCAAGGGCAATTTTGGTACCGCATGGCAGAACCAGCAGAAGGAGTTCAAGGACATTCCTGCTCCTGTTGTCTTCACCACTAACTGCCTCATGCCACCTCGTCCTAGCTACAAGGACCGCGTCTACACTACTGAGCTTGTTGCATTCCCAGAGCTCGTCCACATTGACGAGGACGCTAACGGCAAGAAGGACTTCAGCGCTGTTATCAAGCAGGCTCAGGAGCTTGGTGGATACGCTGAGGCTCAGGAGCTTACCGGTATCAACGGTGGCCACAAGGTAACCACCGGCTTTAGCCACGGTGCCGTTCTTGGCATTGCCGATAAGATCATCGATGCTGTTATGCAGGGCGCTATTAAGCACTTCTTTGTTGTTGGCGGCTGCGACGGCGCTCGTCCTGGTCGTAACTACTACACCGAGTTTGTTGAGCAGACTCCTGCAGACTCCGTTGTCCTTACCGTTGCTTGCGGCAAGTTCCGCTTCAACGACCTTGACCTGGGCACTATTGGTGGCATCCCTCGTATTCTTGACGTTGGTCAGTGCAACGACGCATATGGCGCTGTTCAGATTGCAACCGCTCTGGCAAACGCATTCGACTGCGGCGTTAACGACCTGCCACTGAGCTTTGTTCTGTCCTGGTACGAGCAGAAGGCAGTATGTGTCCTTCTGACCCTGCTGCACCTTGGCATTAAGAACATCAAGCTTGGACCAACCCTTCCTGCATTTGTCAGCCCTAACGTCCTTAACATTCTTGTTGAGAACTACGGTATCGGTCCAATCGGCGATGCTTCCGAGGATCTTGCTCAAATGCTTGCCTAATTGGCGAGAAACCCCTCTAGTCCTTTCCTTAAAACGCCTCCTAGCTATGCGCTGGGAAGCGTTTTTTTGATCGTGGATTTTGTGGATCTAA
>JAGZWL010000120.1:0-3210 GCA_018378955.1 Atopobium sp.
CCCTTGACAACCAGGAGGTCAGCAAGCTTGCCAGCCTCGAGGGAGCCAAACTCATCCTCGTGGTGAACCATCTTAGCGCCGTTAAGGGTAGCAGCCTTGATGGTCTCAAGAATGGTGACGCCAGCCTTCTCAACGAAGTCATACATCTCATCGATGGTGACATAGCCGTAAGGAGTTACGAAGCTGAAGGAGTCGGAGCCGATGGTGAGAGTGACGCCGCGCTCGTTAGCAGCACGGAGGTTCTCGTATGTACGGTTGAGGCCCTTCTCAACGACGGTATCGCCTGGGAATGCGTCAAGCTCTGGAGTCCACTCTGGTGGATAAGTTCCGTACCAAGTTGGCAGGAAGCCGATGGTAGGAGTAAAGAAGGTGCCCTGCTCGCACATAAGATCCATGGTCTTTGCATCAAGCTCGAAGCCGTGAATCATCTGCTCGCAGCCGCAACGGACGGAGTCATAAGCTGCGGAGAAGCTGTTATAGGAGTGTGACCAAACAGGAATGCCAACCATTGCTGCCTCGTCGCAAACTGCCTTGATCTCCTCGTAGCAGTAGTGCTGATCGCGACCGGAGTCCCAGTGCCAAATGCCGCCACCGGTTGCCCAAATCTTGATTGCGTCTGGGTTCTCACGAAGACGACGACGAACTGCCTTACGAAGATCCCAAGGACCGTCTACCTGATCGCCCCATGGGTGACCATTCTTGGAAATCTCCTGTGGGAGCTGGTGGCAGTCACCGTGACCAGCAACGCGGCAGAAGCCAAGGCCGGTAGCGTAGATACGTGGGCCTTCCATGATACCCATGTTGACGAGGTCACGAATTGCGATACCATTGCGGCCAATCTCGCAGACGGTGGTAAGACCATGGGAGAGAGCGTCCCAGGACTGCTTGACTGCGCATGCCTGCTTCTGAGCAACGGACTCGATAACCCAGTCGTTATCGTTGTCGGTTAGGTTGCCGGAGAAGTGCAGGTGGGTATCGATAAGACCTGGCATAATGGTGCGGCCCTGGATGTCACGGACCTCATAGCCCTCTGGAACCTCAGTGCGAGGACCAGCATAAGCGATCTTCTTGTCGTCTACGAGGACAAGAGAATCCTCAACAGGAGCGGCGCCAGTGCCGTCAACGAGCTTTCCGCCTACAAAAGCAATCTTACTCATTTCTTTCCCCCTCTAGTAAATGATAAATACTATCTTTTTGCGCCCACCCTTTTTGGGCGCAAAAAATCCAAACTAAAGAAACAAATAACGTGCTTAGTTCAACGTACCGATGAAACCTTTAGAGCTTGCAAGCAACTTATGCTGCCGCCTTCTCAGACTGACGACCAAAGATCATGAAGATGGCCATACCAATGACAATCCAAGAAATGGTGATGATCCACTCAACTGGCTTCAAAGCTGCAGGGCTGAAAGGAACAACCATCAGGCCGATGATGATACTACCAGCAAGAATTGCAGCAAGGATACCTGCGATACCACCGTTGACCTTGTAAGGACGAGGCAGGTCTGGCTCGGTCTGACGCAGACGCAGGCAGGCAACGCCAGCCATGGTGCATGCAAAGATGAAGCCGAGAGAAGCAACGTTGGTCAGAGGAACAAGCATGTTGCGGCCAAGGAATGGACCAACAAGGGTCAGGCCAGCCATGAACATGTTTGCAGTCAGAGGTGCGCCAGACTTAGGGTCGATCTTTGCGAAGGACTCAGGGAGCATCTTCTTACGACCAAGAGCAAGCATCAGACGAGTGGAAGCACCAAAGAAGGAGTTCATTGGGCCCAGAGGTCCAAGCGTTGCAATGATGAGCATTGCAATGTAGAAGAACAGGTTGATGCGCTCGAGAACTGCAAGTGCAGGAACGGAAGACTTAACAAACTCGTGCCAGTCAATCATGGTTCCGAATGCATAGATGCAGATGAGATAGAAGACACCAGAAGCGATAAGTGCAAGTGCAGGAATGATGCCAAACTTCTTCCAGTCAAGGTCAGCAGAAGCCTCTTCTGCCTGCTGTGGAATGGTGTCAAAGCCAGCGTAGAAGAATGGAGTCATAACAAGTACTGCAATGATGCCGCCAAAGAAGCTGGTAGCCTTTGTAGCCTCGCCGCCTGCAACCTCAGTTGCCTGGGAGAAGACTGGGAGGCCGTTGCTTGGAGAACCAGTTGCAAAGGAGATAACCATTGCAAGGATCATACCAGTCAGCAGAGCCTTAGTAAGGAAGCTCGAAAGCTTAGCTGCTGCGCCAGCACCCTTAAAGTTAAGGAAGATGACCAGGATAGCAAAGCAAAGAGCGATGACTGTTGGCCACAGATAAACATCTGCACCAAGAATGGTGTAGAGCTTAACGGACCTCAACCAAGAAAGAATAGGGAATGCACCAAAACGGTCGGTGAGAAGCGTGGAAATAGCAATTGCCTCCCAAGGGCACAGTGGAGCGTTACCCAGAAGGAGCATCCAGCCAGTAAAGAAGCCCAATGGGCGACCGAATGTCCTGTCGACGTACTCAATGATGCCACCAGAAATTGGAATAGCAGCAGTAAGCTCGCCAAAAACACATCCAATTGGTACAAGGAAAATTGCGCCAATTGCGAATGCGATCATCGCGGGGAATGGTCCTCCACCAAGAACCATCCAGTCGCCTACCAGGAGCACCCATCCGGTACCAATGATTGCACCAAATCCGATGGTAAAGAAGTTGAATAGACTCAACGACTTTTGCATCTCAGGTGCCTCGGCATTTTCTGCCATGTCCCACTCCTTCCCGTAATAACTCGGACGAAGAACTTAATGAGACTATGTTTGCACCCGAAGCCATTTGAAAAAAGAAGTAGCGCCCTCTGGGCGTCAGATAAACCCGTAAACGTAGAAGCTACAACCGCGAGCGGTAGTTAAATCTTTTTCCGTCTTTACCAAAATCTAATAACAGTTATGCAATTTTCAAATAGTGAACGTACGCAGATATATATCAATCTTTAACTTAAATATTTTAAAAACTCTTCTGTAGTGCGCGACATCTCGCCTTTTACACGATGTGTAATGAAAACATTACGATGTACAGGAGTTTCAAGATGATGTACGTCAATATCAAATTTTGTACCTTTTGTTGCTTCAAGTGGCAACAAACTTACACCAAGACCCGACTCTACCATGGACATAATGGTAAAAGAGTCCGATATCGCAAAGGTCATTCGTGCATTTTTAAGTTGCTTTTGAAGCAACGGA
>JAGZWL010000121.1:0-3208 GCA_018378955.1 Atopobium sp.
ACGCTTGCGCGCATTATTGCTCATACAACGCACGCAGAATTTGTAGAAGTATCGGCAATTACAGGCACCGTTAAAGATCTTCGTAGAGAGATTGAGGCCGCAGAATCAAGGCTTTTAACAGCAGGTAGAAGAACTATTTTGTTCATTGATGAGATTCATCGTTTTACGCGCTCTCAGCAAGATGCCTTGCTTCACGCAGTAGAAGACAGAATAGTTGTACTTATTGGGGCTACTACAGAAAACCCTTACTTTGAGGTTAATAGTGCTCTGATTTCTCGCTCTCGTGTAGTGGAACTGCATGCATTGTCAGATGCAGCAATCGATGAGCTCATTCAGCGAGCACTTGAATCAGAGGATGGCCTAGCAGGCGCATTTGTTTTGGATGAAGATGCTCGTAAAGAGATTGTGACGCTTGCAGGCGGAGATGGCCGCGCAGCCCTAACTTCTCTTGAGCTTGCTTCTCAGATGGTTGACGTTCCAGAATCTGCTGACGGCAAAGCATCTGAGCCGCTTGTTATTACCAAGCAAAACGTTCTTGAGGCAAATCCTCGTCGCGGGCTTCCCTACGATAAAGCAGGAGATATGCACTATGACATTATCTCTGCGTTTATTAAGTCCATGCGTGGCTCAGACCCAGATGCGGCACTGTATTGGCTTGCGCGCATGATTGATGCAGGTGAAGATCCTAAATTTATTGCTCGACGCATTATGATTTTGGCCTCAGAGGATATTGGCAATGCCGACCCTCAGGCGCTGCTCATTGCACATGCAGCGTTTAGGTCAGCCGAGGTCATTGGATACCCTGAGTGCAGAATTAACCTTGCGCAAGCAGTTATTTATATGGCGCTTGCTCCAAAATCTAATGCTGCAGAAGCAGGTATTGATGCCGCTCTCCATGAGGTTAGAACAGGTCCAAGGCGAGAAGTTCCAAGTTACTTAAGAGATCGTACGCGTCCTGGTTCTGAAGAGTATGGCAATTACCTCTATCCTCACAATTATCCTGGGGGATGGATTGAACAGCGTTATCTTCCAGAAGGACTTGAACGTGGTGCGTTCTTCTCGCCATCTCCAAGAGGTTGGGAAGCGTGGAGAATTGCAGCTACAGAGCGTGATCGTCACGAGGAAGCTTAGGATTTTGAATTACCTAAGTGGGAGCATCAAGAGGACGCTCCTCGGGTAAAATAGAAAGAACTGTAACCGTTAGCTTTGAGGGATGGCATAGATGGATTACTTACAGATTGCCCTTGTAGTCTTAGCCGTAGCTGGTGTTTGGGCTATTGTCGAGGTTGCTCTGACCCTAAGAACAACAAGAAAGTCAATTACTGAGATTACACTCTCAGCTAACAACACCATTGAGCAGATTCAGCCTGTTATTTCAAAGATTGATGGCATGGTTGATGAGCTTGATCCAACTGTTAAGCAGCTACCCGCACTTATGCAGAAGGTTGATGAGGCTGCGGCGAACGCTAATACCTCTCTTGAGAGCCTCAATGTAGTTCTTGGTGACGTAGCAACCGTTTCTGGTGCAGCATCAGCCGTAACTGCCACTGTCAGCAAAGCTGCAAGTGACGCTGTCACAGGTGTTGTTGAGTCTGTTTCAAAGCTGGGAACTGGCCTCGGTGGATCTTTGAATCCTTCCAAGCTTGCAGAGGCTGCTCAGGCTCGCTTGAGTGATGCAACTGCAACTGCTCAGCAGAGTGCACAACGTGCTCAAGAGTACCTTGAAGAGCTCCCTTTGCTTTCTCAGGATAAAATAAAGCATTCTAAGCCTGCTCGCACTGAGCAGTTCTATATTGAGTATGGTTCTGAGTCTTCTCAGAAGACTGAGGAGTAGATTGTAATGGCACAAAAAATTGTTGAGCTTTCCGCTCCAGCAGATCCAACATTTGCTCGTTCAGTCAGAATGATGGCTGCTAATCTTGCCGTTTTGTGCAAGATGAATGTTGATGAGCTTGAAGATGTCAAAATGGCCGCTGAAGAGGGCTTTGTCTTTGCATGTGGCACTCAAAATGAATCCGTAGATATTACGTTTACCCTCGAAGACAATGCTATGGCTATTGACTTTGATTTGGGTGATGAAGATCCAGTTGAGTCTGAGGAAGATAATTCTCAGCCGCTCGAGCTTGTAGAGCTACTGCTCTCTGCTATTTGTGATGAGTTTGCGCTTAGCGATGACGGTTATACGCTTCATCTTGTAAAGATTTCTGGCGGTGCACATGCCTAAACCTGAAGCAAACGAGGCAGTACAGGCATCTGCAGAAGAGCAGAAAGCCGCAAGAAGAGCTGCTCGTCGTGCTTCTAAAGGTACCCCAGCCTGGGATAAAGATAGAACACGCCAGCTCTTTGCCCAATATAAAGAAACAAAAGATCCTGAGGTAAGAGACCAGCTCATTGTGAGTCACTTAAACCTCGTGCGCTTTTTGGCTTCTAAGTTCAAAAACCGTGGAGAACCCCTTGATGATTTGATTCAGGTGGGAACCATTGGACTTATCAAAGCAATTGATAGGTTTGAGCCTGATCGTGGTCTTGAATTTACAACGTATGCAACGCCAACCATCATGGGAGAAATTAAGCGTCACTTCCGTGATAAAGGCTGGTCAGTACGTGTTCCTCGACGTCTGCAGGAGCTTTCGTCCAAGATCAATCAGGTTACTGATGATTTGACTAAAGAGCTGCAAAGAAGCCCTTCAATTGAAGAGATCGCCCAACGCCTTGACACTAACGTTGAAGAAGTTCTTGAGGCTATGGAGTCTTCTAGCGCTTATAGCTCTGTTCCTCTTGAGGGAGGCGGCTCTGGTGCTGATGGCGACGAGACTCCTTCAATCATTGATCAATATGTGACCGAAGATGAGGATCTTGCTGGTTCTGATGACCGCATTGTTCTTGAAGAGGCCATTAGAGACTTCTCGCCACGAGAGCAAGAGATTATTCGTATGCGTTTTGTTGAAGGTCTTACCCAGGTAGAGATTGCGGAGAAACTTAATATCTCTCAGGTACAGGTTTCAAGGCTGCTTCGTCGCACCTTAAAGCGTATCCAAGAAAAGATTGACCCAGAAAGCGTGAACCGTTAATGGATCAAAAGCATCAAAACTTCTCCGATTCAGCTCAAAAATGGAAACAACGTGGCTTAATGGTGTGGACAGTCATTGGTCTGGCTGCATTGTTTGCACTTGCACTGTATGTTCTTGGCATCCTGGGACAGGCTGTT
>JAGZWL010000004.1:0-41380 GCA_018378955.1 Atopobium sp.
TCGAACACAATAACGGCCTCGTAGGTGCCCTGCGCAAACGTGGCAACGTCAGAAATGAGTGCAAGTCGGGCGCGATAAAACGGATCGGTGTTGAGGTGATAGGCTCTCTCAGCAGCGGTTTCTTGTGCAGAAGAGCCACGCTCATCCAGCAATGCCTCATAGCGAGGAGTTGCCAACATGACGTTATAGCCATCGACTACAAGCAGCGATTTTTTCTGAGCCATACCTTACGCTTCCTGGGCTTCCTGGGCTTACGCTTCCTGAGTCCTGCGGAGCCACTCGTAACACATAACCGTTGTTGCCTGAGCAACGTTCAGGGACTCTACCTGGCCAAACTGAGGAAGTTTGCACGTAAAATCGCACTTCTCGAGCATAAGGCGAGAAATTCCTGAACCTTCAGAGCCCATGACAAGTGCAAGGCGACCTCCCATAGGAGCCTCCCACACGGACTGAGTGGCGTGCTCGGTAGAGCCACATGTCCAAAAACCTGCGGCTTTAAGCTCTTCAAGAGCGCGTGGCAGATTTGAAACCTGAGCAATTGGCAGGTGAAGCACAGCTCCTGCGGACGTCTTATATGCTCCAACGCCAACGCGGGCAGCGCGGGCGTTTGCAATGACAACGCCGGCTGCGCCAACTACCTCGGCACTTCTTACAATTGCACCAAAGTTTCCCTCGTCAGTGACGTGATCCAAGACCACAACAAGAGCGTTTTCTGATCCAGCGCGCTGAATGATTTCAGAGAGGTCAGCGTAGGCAAAAGGCTGCGTACGGACAATAACACCCTGGTGAGCGCCGTGGCTTGAAAGCGAGTCAAGTACGGGTTTTGCAACGCGCTCGACAGGAATACCCTCCTGCTCAAGCTGACGTGCAAGCGCCTCAATTTCTTGGTCTTTCTGTCCACTTGCAGCCTGTACCAGCGCATTCTTCAAAGGGATACCAACGGTCAGCGCCTCTGCTACTGCGCGACGACCTTCGATAAGATCGGTTGCAGACTTCTTGTTACCGGGACGTCCAGCGCCAGCACCTCGCTGTCCACCAGCGCCTTTCTGTCCGCGAGTGCCCTGAGCTGCGCGTGCGCCTTGTGCGGAGCGACCACCTTTTGAGCCCTGGCCATTCTTGGCACCGAAATAACCGCCCCAGTCGGCAGCCTTCTTGGAGCCGCGACCTGCGCCGTTGCGACCTGCAGCGCCACTGCGACCTGCGCCACTGCGACCTGCAGCGCCACCGCGACCTGCAGCTCCCCCACGACCCGCAGCGCCACCGCGACCAGTGGAGCCGCCGCGTCCGGCAGCGCCCTCGGAACGAGTGTTTTTAGAGGTAGAACGCTGATTTCTTGCCATAGTTAATCTGCCTTACGCTTTAGTCGAGCGCCAGCGGCGGTATCTTCAATCAAAAGTCCAAGCTCGGCAATGCCGTCTCTAATTTGATCAGCAACTGCCCAGTTCTTCTGGGAACGAGCCTCCTGACGAGCAGCAAGCAAAGCCTCTGCAGCCTCGTCGGCTGACGCGCCCTCATAACCTGCTACCTGGGATGCAAGCGTCACAAGCTCCTCTGGTAAATCAGAGGTAGACGCCGCCTGAGTCAAATCAATTCCCAAAGCTCCCGTGAGCTCGCACAACATATCTGCTGCACGGAGAACAGGACTTGCGCCAACGTTCTGACCAACCTCTGCAAGATACGTATTTGCAGCAGTTACCAGAGCAAAGATAGCAGCGAGTGCTCCTGCGGTATTAAAATCATCATCCATCTGAGCGTCAAACTCGCTCTGAGCTGTATTGATTGCCTCAGCAAGCGTGCTATCAGCGTCGGAAAGTTCGTGCTGAGCAGAAGACTGCTTGAAAGCCCAGCGGAGATTTGCAACGCAGGTCTTCATGCGCTCAAGCGTACCAACGGTACCCTCAAGGCGCTCAAAAGAGAAATCAAGTGGTGCACGATAGTGCGTCTGAAGCATCAAAAGTCTTACTGCATCTGCAGGGTACTTGTCCAAAACTTCCTTGAGTGTGTAGAAGTTGCCCAAAGACTTGGACATCTTCTCACCATCAACGCGAAGCATTCCGGTGTGCATCCAATAATTAGCGAGAGGAGCGTGCCAGGCACAAGATGCCTGCGCAGTCTCATTCTCGTGGTGAGGGAATACCAGGTCAGAACCACCACCGTGAATGTCAATTGGAGTGCCCAGGTAGCGATGAATCATGGCGCAACACTCACTGTGCCAACCTGGACGACCTTCTCCCCAAGGGCTTGGCCAGCTAGGCTCACCAGGCTTTGCAGCTTTCCAGAGTGCAAAGTCAAATGGATCGCGTTTCTCGTCATTAACCTCAACGCGCTCACCTGCGCGAAGCTGATCAAGATCGCGACCAGAAAGCACGCCATAGCCGTGGTCAGAACGGACCGAGAAGTACACGTCGCCCGAAGGCACCGCGTAAGCATAGCCCTGTTCAATCAAAGATTGAATCATCTGTAGCATGGCTTCAATCTCGTGCGTTGCGCGAGGGCGAATATCTGGGTCCAGTATATTGAAGCGGTGCATCTGCTCGATAAACGCCTGAGAAAACTCTTCAGAAACCTCTTGAGCAGTCCTTCCCTGCTCAATGGCACGCTGAATAATCTTGTCGTCAACGTCAGTCAGGTTTTGAGCAAAGGTGACCTCATAACCTTTGTGCATCAGATAACGTCGAATAACGTCAAACGAGAGGAAGGTACGGGCGTTTCCGATGTGAATCTGATCGTAAACCGTAGGACCGCACACGTACATGCGGATTTTGCCCTCGTCGATTGGCTTGAACTCTTCTTTTTTATGCGTCTGAGTGTTATAGACAAGCATGCATACTCCTCGCAACCATTGTGTATTGGTGTAAGTATAAACGGTTTGTGGAAAACCTTTGAGTTCCATACCGTACTAATCAAGATTCAATTTTGTTACCGTTCACGGATTAGTGCTGGATTTGTTTTTTTGTTTTATTAAACTTGATGAACAAAAATTTAAGAAATTTATATTTGAATCAAAACTGCGAAGAACTAGAAGACAAGAAATCTTACTCTTAACAACTTCAGAAGGTGATTTGAATGAGTAAGTTTTTTAACATTATCCACTACTGTATATCTACCATTCTGGATAAAGGCAGTCTTGCGATTTTTCTCTTTCTGTCATTCTTTGTCACAGCGCTTATGGTGATCCAACCTCTTCTTGTTGGATTTGTAATTAATCTTTTTATTTCAGGGACAATTTGGAGCGAGATACTTTTCTATTGCGCCGTGGTTGCCGCACTAGGAATCCTTATTGCCGGCTGTTCCTATCTTGCTAAAACACGCTATTGTCAGTTACAAATTGATTCTTCGTTTACTATTGAGCGACAGCTGATTGACAAGATTCAACATGCAGATTCATCATTTTTCTCGTCATATGATTCTGGACATTACCGCCAGACAGTAAATAACGATTCTAATGACGTTTCGATTTTTATACTTACACAATGTGTGAGCTTTGTAACAACTATGGTCTCTGTCTTAGGCACACTGGCAATTATTTTATATTTGAACCCATTAACCGCCCTTGTAACGGTTGTTCTGTTGCTAGTGAGTTTTATTATCTATAAGCAAATCCAAGCTTCGGCCTATAAAAGATACAAAGAATCTAAAGAACTGTGGTCCCAGTATGGATCTATTGAGCTCTCCCAATTCACAGACGTAGATTTTATCAGGCGTCATTCTCTCTTTGAGCGTTTCTTTAATCAGCACTATGCCGTCAATCAAAAAGTTCGTAGTGCCATTCATGAGCAGTACAAACTGGAATTTGGCGTACAGGAATTAAACAATGCTGTAATTGCTGTATTCCAAGCTATTGTCTTTATTACCTGTGCATATCAAATTTTTCTTGGAGCACTGCAGCCTGGCTATATTGCAACCATTTCAAGCTATTTTGTATCGCTTTTGGGCTCTATTACGCTTCTTATGGAATTTGGCATGGCTTATCAGAGCATTACGGTAAGTCTTAATCGAATTGAGCAGATTCTTGAGGTACCTCAAGAATCCGTTGGTAACATCATTCCATCAGAGAACGTCAATCAAATTACCTGCACAAATGTATCTTTCTCTTATCCGCATACAAATAAAGTACTGATGAACAACTTGTCTTGTAGTTTTGCAAAAGGAAATATATACGCCATTACCGGTGGAAACGGAACAGGCAAATCTACATTCCTGAAACTCATTAACGGAGAGTGGTCTTCTCACCTATCAGGCACTATTGCTATTAATGAGGATTTGCTCACTCAAATTAATAAGTATGAACTCCGAAAAAATACTCTTGGATTTACCGAACAAGAGCCAAGCATTGTTGACGATACAGTAAGAAATAATCTGACCTTACTCTGCAAAAACCAACCAACAGATGAAGAGATAATCAGCTATATCAAGCTGTTCAATCTGGAAAAATTGCTGCTTGGAGACGATCAAAATCTTGACGTTCGCCTGGGTGAACGAAGCTCTGCTATCTCTGGTGGAGAAAAGCAAAAGATTGCAATTATCCGCATGATGCTTATGAACCCAAGTGTTATGTTGCTTGACGAGCCAACCTCTGCATTAGATCAAAACAGTGTTGATGTCCTTCTTAATCTTCTCAAGAAGGTCAAGCAGGACCACATAATACTTCTCATATCTCATGACCCTAAAGTGGTGGAGGCAGCCGACCATATCGTAGAGCTGTAATTTATTGCGCGGTGCGTCCCAGCAGCACAACTGCCCAGGCAGCAATGCCTTCTTGAGTGCCCACAAAACCAAGACCTTCGGTAGTGGTAGCTTTTACGCCAACTTTATCTGGCGAAACACCCATGACTTCAGCCATGCGGTTTCTCATAGCATCGCGATGAGGGAGCAACTTAGGTGCCTGAGCTGCAACAGTGCAGTCACAGTCCAGAAGCTCAAAGCCCTCATTACGAACAAGCTGCATAACATGGGACAGAAGCACCATAGAATCAGCACCCTCATAAGCAGGGTCTGTATCAGGGAAAAGCTGGCCAATGTCGCCAGCGCGCACGGCTCCTAACAGGGCATCCATGAGAGCATGAGTCAAAACATCGGCATCGGAGTGACCGAGAAGACCTTTGGTATGCTCAATTTTGATGCCACCCAAGATAAGATCTCTGCCCTCTACTAGGCGATGAACATCGTATCCGTGGCCAATTTTAAGCTCCGGCATGCTCACTCTACAGCCCCACTTCCGGTTGCGCCTTCTACCAGGCGACGGCTGAGCGTAGCCTCAACAATTGCAAGGTCAGATGGGTACGTGACCTTCACGTTTTCTCGTTGCGACTCAACGCACAGCACCGTAAGACCAAGTCGCTCAACTAACGACGAGTCATCAGTTCCCTGGTAGCCTTCCTGGCGAGCTATTTCGTGGGCTTCAAGAAGCGTACGCGTCTTGAACACCTGAGGGGTCTGAGCAGCCCAGAACGTTGAGCGGTCAGGCGTATCTACAATGGTTGCACCATCTACGCGCTTCAGCGTATCAGTTGCGCGGTGAGCCAAAATTGCTCCCGCAATCTTAGGAGACTTGCGAACCGTGCCAATGACATGCTCAATGGTCTCCACCTCAATGAGCGGACGTACCGCATCATGAACAGAAACAAAATCGTATCCGGCAGGTACTACCTGGAGCGCGTTGTAAACCGATTCCTGCCTGGTAGCACCAGACGTTGCAAAATGCACGGGTTTGTGGAGTACAAGCTTGCCCAAAACACCCTCTTGAACTGCAGTGCGTTTCTCGTCAGAGCAAGCAATCACAATGTGAGCCACGCTGGGCGCGTGATCAAACGCAAGGATTGACCAGCTCATCAGCGGAAGTCCGCAGACAGAAATAAACTGCTTGCCGTCAGGATACCCAAAGCGCTCGCCAATGCCGCCGGCCACAATGACGGCAACGGTATCGGTTTTTGCTCCATGTGTAGAAAGGCGAGAAGGACGTGGCTTCGACACGACCTTTGCACAAGTGCTGCTTGCAGCCATTATTCTGACTTACCCCACATTCTGCGGAGACTGTTAGCAAGTGCACCGGGGTTCTCGACACCCAGAGATTTGAGGCTAGACGTATCGTTTTCTGCAACGTGGAGCAGCTGCTGCAGGTTATCGTAGGCGTCAACAATTCTGGCTGCGATCTCATCGTTGACCACGTGAACGCGGGAAAGCGTGCGCAGGCCCAAAGGCTCCATGGACGCATCTTCTCCGCGGCCGTCGGAGTAGCCAAGAATCTGGCCGACACTCTCTGCGGAACGGAGCTCAGTGTTGGCTGTCTCATGGAAGCGGCGGCGGATAGCGCGTGCCTCCTCAGCGGAAGAATCTACAGCGTAATCGCGAATCATCAGGTTATAGGCCTCGTCGATACCGCCCAAATATTCCTCGCGCTGCATAGCGGTGGTTTTTCCCTCGCTACCTAGCTCCAAAAGACAAGAATCAAGCTGATCAGCGGCACTCAAAAGAACCTCAAACAGGTAGAAAATACCTGCTACATCACCCAGAGTGACGTAGTTATCAAGCTCAAGCGCGGTCAGGCGCAAAAGCGCGCGATCAAGTTGCTGGCGCGTATTTTGCATGGCAACCGAAAGCTGGTTGACGGTAGACATAATGGCTGGCACCGACTTCAGCGGGATAACGTGACCATCAACGTAGACCGTAATCAACGAACGGCGAGAAGACACTGCAATCACAATAGACTTGGTGAGCAAGCTCATGCGAGCGGCAGTACGGTGGCGAGTGCCTGTTTCTGCAGTTGGAAGTGTTGCGTCAGGATTGAGGTGGAAGTTGGCGCGCAGAATTCTGGTGAGGTCTTTGTCCACCACCACAGCGCCGTCCATCTTGCAGAGCTCAAACAGTCGGTTTGCTGTGAAGGAAACATCAAGTTTGAAACCATCTCCGCCCGCAGCAAGGACGTTTTCTGTATCTCCCACGCAAATGAGGGCGCCCAAACGGCCAGCGATAATCATGTCCAGTGCAACGCGAAGCGCTGTACCAGGGGCAGTCATCTTCAGAGCTGTAGCAATACGGTCCTCATTTTCTATTGCACTTGGATCAAGTTGCGTTGGCTCCATGGCTCTCCCCCAATTACTTGCAGCTTACAGGCTGTGTTTTGCGATCTGGTACATTTACGGCTTCAATTTGTTTCAACGTTTCAAGTATACGGTTTTGTTGCCGGTGCGTGTAGTGACGGTTTGAAGAAGACGGGTTTCTCGCCGGGCGACTGGGTAGGCTGCTCGACGGGTGTCTCGTCAAGAGCTTCTGCCAAGAGAACTGTGCGTTTTAGCTGCGATACAAAAAGACCCGAGGCAGAACCTCGGGTCGAAGTATCTTACTCGGCGGAGGACATCAGGTCGGACGAGCCGCCTGCGCTACCCTGTGGCAGCGAGGATGGGCCCATACTGACATCCATCTGGTCAAGCTGCGCCATTGTCTCTTTCTTGCGAGGCTCAGGGATAACGCCCGTGGTCTTGGTGAACACAAGCTTCTTGCCCTCAGCATCAACATCAACAGCAACAATGTCGCCTGCGGTCCACTGGCCAGAGAGAAGCTCCTCAGACAGTGGGTCTTCAATCATCGACTGAATGGTGCGGCGCAGCGGACGAGCGCCGTAGACAGGGTCGGTTCCGTCTTTGGCAATCAGATCCTTTGCGGCCTCGGTGAGTTCAATGGACATACCATTGGCAATCAGGCGATCGCGCAGCTCAAGAACCATGAGGTCAACAATGCCACGAAGCTGCTCGGTAGAGAGCGACTTGAAGACAACAATCTCGTCCACGCGGTTCAAGAACTCTGGGCGGAATCCACGCTTGAGCTCGGACATAACACGGCTGGTAATCTCTTTGTCGGAGAGTCCCTTTGAGCCTTCTGACGAGAAGCCCATAGTATTGGTACGGGCAATCTCGCGAGCACCAATGTTGGATGTCATGATGACGACCGTATTGGAGAAGTCCACGTGACGGCCTTGACCGTCAGTTAAGCGGCCCTCGTCCAGAATCTGTAGCAAGATGTTGAAGACGTCTGGATGTGCCTTCTCAATCTCGTCGAAGAGCAGAACAGAGTACGGACGCCTGCGGACAGCCTTAGTGAGCTCGCCGCCCTCATCGTAGCCCACATATCCTGGAGGTGCGCCAACCAGCTTAGCTACAGTGTGGCGCTCCATGTACTCGGACATGTCGTATGAAAGCAGGGCGTCTTCGGAGCCAAATAAGAACTCTGCCAGGGCTTTTGCAAGCTCAGTCTTTCCTACTCCGGAAGGGCCTAGGAAGATGAAGGAGCCGCCAGGACGCTTTGGGTCTTTGAGCGGGCTACGGCTTCTACGGATTGCCTTTGCAACCTTAACAACAGCCTCGTCCTGACCAACAACGCGCTGGTGAAGGATGTCTTCTGTACGAAGCAGCCTTGAAGCCTCAGTCTCGGTTAGGTTAGAAACAGGAACGCCGGTGATGCCAGAGACAACCTTTGCAATATCATCCTCGTCAACGGTAACAATGTTCTTGTCCAGCTGCTCACGCCACTCAGTCTCCAGGCGATCCCTCTCTGCTACCAGAGATTTCTCCTGGTCACGCAGACGAGCTGCCTGCTCAAACTCCTGAGCGCTTGCTGCCTCAGACTTCTGGGTACGAACGCGGAGAAGGTCTGCGTCTACCTGGGCAATCTCTGGTGGAAGGCTCATCTTGTGGATGCGAGCGCGAGCGCCAGCCTCATCGAGGACGTCAATTGCCTTGTCTGGCAGGAAGCGATCCTGGATGTAGCGGCTCGAAAGCGCAACGGCAGCCTTGATGGCAGCCTCGGTGTAGTGGACGTGGTGGTGCTTCTCGTAGCGGTCCTGAAGACCGTGGATGATAGAAATGGTGTCGTCGTTGTTTGGCTCGCCGATGTTGACAGGCTGGAAACGCCTCTCAAATGCAGCGTCCTTCTCGACATGTTTACGGTACTCTTCTGCCGTAGTTGCGCCGATGACCTGGATTTCTCCACGAGACAGCGGTGGCTTAAGGATGGATGCGGCATCGATGGAGCCCTCTGCGGAGCCAGCGCCAATGACGGTGTGAATCTCATCAATGAAGAGGATGTCATTCTTGGATTTCTCCAGCTCAGCAACAACCTTCTTCATGCGGTCCTCAAACTCACCGCGATACTTAGAACCTGCTACCAGACTTGCCAGGTCAAGCGTCCAAACCTGCTTTCCGCGCAGAATGTCAGGGACGTTGCCGGATGCAATGAGCTGAGCCAAACCCTCAACAATGGCAGTCTTACCAACGCCGGGATCGCCCAGGATAAGTGGGTTGTTCTTCTGGCGGCGGGCAAGAACCTGCATGACACGCTCAATCTCGCGGTCACGACCAATGACGGGGTCAAGCTTTTTATCTGCGGCAAGCTTGGTAAGGTTGCGGCCAAACTGCTCCAGCATGGAGGCATCGTCGTTTGCGTTAGGACGCATCTGACCAGCGCCTACAGGCATGCCAAAGATGCCACCCTCAATGCGAGGCTCTGCCATACGAGGACCAGCTGGTGCATCTTCTGGAGTCTGGGCAACCAGCTCATCAACAGCGTTTCTTACGGCATCGCCCGAGACACCCATAGTACGCAGGGCATCCATAGCACGACCGTTACCCTCGGACACAATGCCCAAAAGCAGGTGTTCTGTTGCAATATAGCTCTGACCGTGGGTCATAGTTTCTCTGTACGCGTCCTCAAGCACGCGTTTTGCGCGAGGAGTAAACGGAATGTGGCCGCCAGGAATAGGATCTCCTGCGCCCGTGGTGAGCTCTTTTACGGTTGCCAGAGCCTCGTCATACGAGACCTCCAGCTTAGCCAGAGCCTGAGCAGCAATGCCCTCCCCCTCTTTGATGAGAGCAAGTAGCAGGTGCTCGGTACCAACATACATCTGGCCAAGACCGCGAGCCTCGTCCTGAGCCAGGCTCATGACTTTACGCGCTCTGTCAGTGAATTTATCAAACATGTGCTGAAACCTCTCAAAACTATCTTGATTTGGATAGGTATGTACCCAAAAGGTAACGTCCACAATCACAAGAAACCGGTACCCGTAAAAGTGCAGGTACCGGCTTTAATTGATGTGACTATCGTGTGAATGCAAGGGGCCTTAGAACGAGTGTGCCGCACGCTTTCAAGTCTTATTGTGGGTATGTCGCGGGCGTTGAATCCGCAGTGCGCTCAAACTATTAGCGCTTCTCAGGCTTGAGCTGTGGGAAGAGAAGGACGTCGCGGATTGAAGGCTGATCGCAGAAAAGCATAATCATGCGGTCGATGCCATAGCCAATGCCGCCCGCTGGTGGCATGCCGTACTCAAGTGCACGGATGAAGTCGTAATCGTACTCCATGGCCTCCTCGTCACCCTGACGCTTAGCCTCCATCTGGGCAGCAAAGCGCTCCTCCTGGTCAACGGGGTCGTTGAGCTCGGAATATGCGTTTGCGTACTCTGCGCCGCAGATAATGAGCTCAAAGCGGTCGGTCAGACGAGGATCGTCTGCTTTACGCTTGGTGAGCGGAGAAACCTCTGCAGGATAATCGCAGACAAAGGTTGGGTTTACGATGCTCTTCTCGCCAAGCTCGTCGTAGATCTCAAACAACAGCTTGCCGGCCTGCCACTCTGGATTCCACTCAATCTCATAGCGGTCCAGGTCTGCGCGGAGTTTCTCGACAGGGGTGTCAATGGAGAGCTCCTCGCCGGTGACCTCGGACGCAATCTCTGCCAGGGACGCGACGCGCCAGTTGCCGGAGAGGTCAACCTCGGTGCCCTGGTAGGTGATGACCTCGTGGCCCTCCTCGCAGCCGCAAGCCTTGCGGGCAATCTCCTGGAAGAGATTCTGGGACAGCTCGCGCATGCCGGCCAGGTCAGAGTAGGCGGCGTATGCCTCCATAGAGGTGAACTCTGGGTTGTGCGTAAGGTCGGTGCCCTCATTTCTGAACTGACGACCAAGCTCGTAGACGCGCTCAAGACCGCCAACAAGCAGGCGCTTCAGTGGAAGCTCGGTTGCAATGCGCAGGTAGTTCTCGGTGTTCAGCGCGTTGTAGTGCGTGATGAACGGCTTTGCGTTTGCGCCGCCAAGAATCTCCTGGAGAACAGGGGTCTCAACCTCCATGTAACCGTCTGCCTCCATGAACTGGCGGATGATGGAGATGATCTGGGAGCGCTTGCGGAATACATCGCGGACCTCGGGGTTCATAATGAGGTCAACGTAGCGCTGACGATAACGAACCTCGCGGTCGGTGAGGCCGTGGAACTTCTCAGGCAGAGGACGCAGCGACTTGGAGAGGACCTCCAGCGAGGTGACTGCCAGGGAAAGCTGGCCGCGGCGCGTACGCATGATAGCGCCGGTTGCGCCGATGATGTCGCCAAGGTCGAGAAGACCCAGGAGCTCCCAGTTCTTCTCGTCAAGGTTGTTGATGCGGCAGAAGAGCTGAATCTGGCCGGTGTAGTCCTCTACCACGACAAACGCGATCTTGCCCTGGTTGCGGATGGCGCGGATGCGGCCGGCGACGGAATAGACTTCCTCGCCAGTCTGGCCGTCCTCGAGGTCAGCATAGCGCTCCTCCAGCTCAGCGACGTGAGCGGTGACGGTGGACTTGATTGGGTATGGGTCAATGCCGGTGTCGATGAGCGCCTGGCGACGGGCACGGCGCTGAGCGCGCTCGTCGTTGATGGAAGCCTCTGGGGTGGCCTCGGTTGCGTCGACGTTCTCGGCGACGGTTGCGTCAGCGGCGGCCGAGCTACCAGCGATGTTGTTCTCTACTTCGGACATGTATCCTCCACGTAAAAACGCCCCGCGCCAGACGGACACGGGGCGACCAAAATCTTTTGTGCCAGTCTAGCGAGTAATAGAGGTAATGGTGTACTTCTTCACCTTGCCGTTTGGCGTGGTGAACTCAACCTCGTCGCCCTTCTTATGACCAATAAGAGCCTCGCCAGCTGGGGACTCGTTAGAGATCTTGTGCTCAAGGGAGTTAGTCTCAGTAGTACCAACGATTACATATTTAGTTGTCTTGCCTTTTGCATCAGCAAGCTCGACGGTTGTGCCGATTGCAACGGTGACGTTGCGCTTGCTGCCGCCCTCGACAACCTTTGCGACAGAGAGAATCTGACGAATCTCGTTGATGCGGGACTCGTTGTGAGACTGCTCTTCTTTTGCAGCGTCATACTCGGAGTTCTCAGAAAGGTCACCAAAACCACGAGCCTCTTTGATGCGCTCAACAATCTCGTCGTGCTTCTCGCCCTCACGATAAGCCAGCTCATCGACAAGCTTCTGACGGCCTTCTGGGGTAAGTACAATCTCTTTAGTAGTGTCCATCGTGTTCTTTCTGTTGATGGGTCAGTCGGTCTATACGCGTGAGATGGGGCTACTCAGCCTTTTTGGACTCTTCGTCCTCAACGACCTCAGCCTCTGGCTCCTTGGCTTCTTCCTTGGTCTCAGACTCCATGCCCTCACGAACGCTCTTGACGGTCTCGCCGACAGCCTTGCCAAGCTTTGGAAGGTTCTTAGGTCCAAAGAGAACCATAACAATGACAACAATAATCAGAAGCTCAGGAATACCAAGTCCTAAAATCATATAAACCCCCAGAAAATCTTTTCCTGTAAAAGCGTTCAGAAAAAACGCCGTATCGGCTAGTATAACCGAGGGAAACCTTACTAACAAGGAATTAACATGGTCTTACATGATTTTTGGACATTTTTTATCTGGTCGACCGTAGCAGGACTTGCTGTTATTGGCATTTACCAGCTATTTCTGTTAATTCTACGCGCTCGAGGCGTTTTTGTGACGCGTACAAAATTTGGCCTCACGATGATTTTTGACTCCGAGGACGCCGACGGTACGCCCATTAGGCTGCTCAACGTTAACGGCACCTTCCAGTCCGTGAGCTATATTGCGCCTGAACTGCGCTTCGAGCTCTGCGTCCACTATCACCGCATGATGGCGAAGGTCATCCAGCAGGTATCTGCTCGGGGTCACGTTGTAGTCATGGGCGGCGGGGGTTTCTCGCTGCCAAAACACCTGGCTACGCACATGAGCGGCGGCGTAATTGACGCGATTGAGATTGATCCGAAAATTGTCTCGCTTGCGCGCGAGCATTTCTTTCTGGACGAAGCGCTGGGTGCAGCTTCAAGCGAGCTACGAGTCATCGAAGATGATGCGTGGAAGGTGTTGCAGGACGCAGAAGATGGCAGCATTGACGTGCTGGTAAACGAAGTGTTTGCTGGTCGAAAATCACTTGGGCCTCTGGGAACAGCGGCTGGCGCGCAAGTGGTTAAAGAAAAACTTGCAGATGGCGGTGTGTATCTGGCCGATGTTCGCTGTCCGCTCGAAGGCCACGGGTCTACGATACTTCCCCAGGTGGCAAACGTCTTTGCGCAGGAGTTTACGCATATCGCTTACGTGCCCGAGTGGCCTGATACTCCTAAAACACCAGGTAACAACCTCTTAATTGCAACCGACGTGGATATTGCGCTTCCTGAAGGTGCTGTTGTAGTGAAATAACGTCACTTTGAGGGCTGGCCGCTATCCAATTGACCGAGCAACATCCAATCACCTGAGAAAATTGCATATTCCACCTTGTTTATACGGAGTTTTGTATCAAAAATTTGACTCACCAAAATTCAACCCCTATTTTGGGTAAAAAATCCGTTTAGTTGGAAGTCAAATCGCAATCACGGAAATTCCTAACTTGCGTTTGCGCAGGTGACAAAAAGTGTCCATATTTTGCTATTTTTATCCGTAACAAAACCGCAGTTAAATGGCTTGCATAAAAACTAGTCGCTACTGCATATTCCAACTAAACGTATTTTTTACCACCTGCATGACAAGCGCTCAGCAAAACCGCAGTTGGCATTAATTCTGTCTTACATTTCTCCGTTAAAACGATTCTTTCAAAAGAATTTGAAAACACGACCTTGGGATTTGAAAACATCACCTTGTCAGTTTAACCAAATTTATATATGCACAGGTGAACATATATGTTTAGCAAGAAAATTTTTTTCAAAAAAGTAGGGGATTTCTTCTAATTCTCGTCAATTCATAACAGAATATGGGTATTGTTATCGCAGATAGAAAACATATTCTATCTGCGCCAAATACGGCAATTATTAAAGCTGATGCACTAAGGAGGCATCATGAAGACGGGTTTTGAACTACTGAATGATCCATTTTTGAACAAGGGAACTGCTTTTACGCAGGAGGAACGTCAGAAATATGGCCTGGTAGGCCTTCTTCCTCCAAACATTCAGACCATCGAGGAGCAAGCTGAACAGGCATACGTACTTTTCCAGCAGTATCCTGACCTCGAGACAAAGCGTCACTATCTCATGAGGCTTTTCTCCGAGAACCGCACGCTGTTCTATAACCTGTTCTCCAAGCACGTTGAAGAGTTCATGCCTATCGTCTACGATCCAACTATTGCTCCGGATATTGAGCAGTATTCTCAGCGCTATGTCGATCCACAGTATGCATGCTTCCTGTCAGTTGATCGTCCTGAGGACCTTGAAACCTCGCTGAAGAACGCAGCCGCAGGTAGAGACATCGACCTGATTGTCGTCACCGATGCAGAAGCAATCCTGGGTATTGGCGACTGGGGCACCAACGGTGTCGAGATTTCCGTTGGCAAGCTCATGGTTTACACTGCCGCAGCTGGTGTTGACCCTAACCGCATCATGCCTGTTGTCATTGACGCTGGCACCAACCGCCAAGAACTTCTCGACGACCCGCTATACCTGGGTGAACGCCACAAGCGCGTTGATGAAGATCGCTATAACGCATTCATCGACAACTTTGTAACCACCGTCGAGAAGCTCTTCCCTAACCTCTACCTGCACTTCGAGGACTTCGGCCGCTCGCACGCTGCAGCAATCCTGGACCGCTACAAGAACACCTACCCTGTCTTCAACGACGACGTCGAGGGCACTGGTATTGTTACCCTTGCAGGCATCCTCGGTGGCCTCAATATTTCTGGCGAGAAACTCGTCGACCAGGTATATCTCTGCTTTGGCGCAGGAACTGCTGGTTGCGGCATCGCTGAGCGTGTGCTTCAAGAATTTGTGGACCAGGGAATGGACCGTGAAGAGGCTCGCAAGCGCTTCTACCTGGTAGATCGTCAGGGCTTGCTCTTCGACGATATGGACAACCTCACCCCACAGCAGAAGCCATTTGCTCGCAAGCGTTCTGAGTTTACAAACGCTGATGAGCTCACTAACCTGGCTGCCGTTGTAAAGACGGTCCACCCAACAATTATGGTTGGTACCTCTACTGTTCACGGAGCCTTCACCGAGGAAATCATTCGCGAAATGGCTGCTCATTGTGAGCGCCCCATGGTCTTCCCTCTGTCCAACCCAACTAAGCTTGCGGAGGCAACCGCCCAGGACCTGCTTACCTGGACTGATGGTCGCGCACTTGTGGCCTGCGGCGTTCCATCCGATGACGTGGAGCTGAACGGTGTAACCTACCAGATTGGCCAGGCCAACAACGCTCTGATCTACCCTGGCCTTGGCCTGGGTGTTCTTGCATCAAAGGCTCGCCTGCTCACGGACCAGATGATTTCCCTGGCAGCTCACTCGCTTGGCGGAATCGTCGACACCACAAAGCCTGGAGCTGCAATTCTTCCTCCAGTCTCCAAGATTACCGAGTTCTCCGAGCGTATTGCCGTCGGCGTTGCAGAGGAAGCAATCAAGCAGGGCTTGAACCGCGAGCCAATCGCCGATGCAAAAGAGGCAGTTGACGCCCTCAAGTGGTTCCCTGTCTACAAAGAGTTAGAGGCATAGTATGTCTGTCTTTTTGACATCATTACAAAATGTACTTCCTATCATTTTGATTATTGTGCTCGGTTATGTGCTTCGTAAGATTAACTGGCTCAACGAGACATTCGCTGGTCAAGCATCTAAGCTCATCATGAACGTAGCACTTCCAGCGTCCATTTTTGTAGCGGTACTAAAAAACTTGTCTCTCAATCAGCTGCTCCAGCTTGGTCCCTCGGTGCTTATTGCAGCGATTAGCTTTACTTTGTCATATGCTGCAGGATTTTTGGTTATCAACGTTTTCCGCGTCCAACAAGGTCGTCGAGGCTTGATGCTCAATACCTTTGCAAATGCAAACACAATTTTTATTGGCATGCCACTTAATCTTGCGCTTTTTGGCGAGCACGCTGTGCCATACTTTTTGGTGTACTACATCATGAACACCATTTCTACCTGGGCGGTTGGAATCTTCTTCATTTACGGTGATCCAATACCAACAGAAAATGACGGCGAGAAAAACAGTGCAGCTGATCATAAATTTAATATCAGCAAGTTGCTGCCTCCGCCATTAATTGGTTTCTTGGTTGCCCTCGTTTTTCTCGTGTTCAGCATTCCTGTTCCAGCAGTTTTAAACACTGGTCTCACGTATTTAGGCAATCTGGTAACTCCACTTTCGCTGATTTACATTGGCATCATTTTGCAGGAGACAGGACTTTCAAGCATTCGAATTGATCGCGATACGGCAATCACGCTTATTGGTAAATTTGTCATCGCTCCGCTCATTGTGGTCGGTGTAATTGCGGTGTTCACCAGCGTATTTGGTGCACAGAACGTTCTTGAAACTAGAACGTTTATCATCCAAGCTGCAGTTCCAGCACTAACCGTTCTGCCAATTTTGGCCAACGAGGGTAAGGCTGACGTTAAATTTGCAACTAACGTTGTTGCAACTTCAACGGTGCTTTTTGCGATTGTCATCCCGATAGTAATGACTATCATAGGCTAACTAGCACTGTAAACAGCACTTTTACGCACAACAAAGCCTCTTCTCAACGGCGAGAAGAGGCTTTTTTCTTGTAAGTTTTGATTGACCGCTTTAGTCCAGCAGCACGCCTTCAACTGCAGGCGCGGAGCCGTCGAGGACGTTGCACTTTTGGATCTGGTGGACAAACCAAGTGCGGAATGCCTTTTGGTCAACGCCAACGCATACAGTTGCGTTGGGTTTCTCGCCAAGGTATCCGGCCAGGTCAACGACGGTGCAGCCAGCGGTTAAGCCTCCAGCGCACTCAACGTCCACAAACACGTCTTTGGTCTCGAACATCTGAGGTGCCAGCAGGTAGGCCACGGCCGTTGGGTCGTACATGCTGAAGCCCTCCTCCTGGTAGTGAACGCGGTAGTTGAGCAGCAGCTTGACCAGCATGTCGCCGCTCTTGCCGGAGTTCTGAATGTTCTCGATGTCCTCGGGCATGACGCGAGCAGCGTCGCCCACCTCAAGGCCAACCATGGCCACGTGAACGCCGGATGCGAAGACAATTTTTGCTGCCTCGGGGTCAACGCCCACGTTAAATTCGGACATGACACCAAGGTTTCCACGGGTCAGAGCGCCGCCCATCATAACAATGCGCTCGATATGCTCTTTGACCTGTGGATATGCTTTCAGCAGCAGTGCGATGTTAGTCAGAGGACCAAGCGTCACCAGCGTGGTTTTCTCGCCAGCCGAAGCACCCTCCATAATGACGCGACGCTGCGCTTCAAGTGCAGTTTCTTCGAGCAGACAGTCCGGCTGAATGCCGTCAAATTCGTAGCCTCTCATTCCTGAGGCGCCGTGGACGTCGCTTGCGTCCATCGGTTTTCTGAGCAGTGGCTCGGCAGCGCCGCGCGCAACAGGCACATGCTGATTCCAGAATTTGAGCAGTTTAAGAGCGTTATTGGTGACGTTCTCAATGCCAACATTTCCGCTCACGGTAGTAATAAGCTTGATATCCAGCGCCTTTGCGGCCAGAGCAAATCCCAGCGCAATGGCGTCGTCAATGCCAGGATCCGTGTCAATGATGACGCGCGTCTTAGTTGAAAGCGTTGTCATAAGTCTCCTTTGTGCGTTTGAACTGCGTGTACGTTACGTTTGAGCTGCGTATAGACTGCGTTTGGACTTGGTTGGAGCCATTTGAACTGCGTGTAAGCTGCAAATTATGGAGCAATAATCACTGCAATTTTAACCTAAAACTCAACTACCTGATGATACGTTGGAATTGATTGCTGGGCACCAACCTTAGTGGTGGCAAGCGCCGCAGCCTTTGCAGCCACATCAAGCGCCTGCTTGATATCGTGTCCCTCTAGCTGCCCCGATGCCTGGAACGCAGCAAGCGTACCCATAAACGTGTCGCCCGCACAGGTAGTATCCACAGTGTCCACGCGGTAACATTCCTGCTGGTACACGCCGTGCGTGTCGGCAGCAATGGAACCCTTGGAACCCAGCGTCAACACCGCAGTTGCCACGCCACTTGCAAGCACCTTCTGCACTGCAGCCTCGGAATCTGCCAGCGGGCTGATCTTGCCCTCGCCAAACAAGTCTGCAAACTCAATCTCGTTCAGGCACAACACGTCCACGCTGGCGAGAAGACCGGTGGTCATGGTAGCCGATGGCGATGGGTTCACCATCGTATAGAGTCCCAGCTCATGTGCATATCTGATAAGCTCAAACGTGGTCGACAGCTCGCACTCGAACTGCGTCAGGAACACATCTCCTGGCTTTGCAATGCGATCGAGCACTGCTTTTACGTCGTCAGCTGTGCGTGCATGATTAGCTCCGTGGTCCAAAATGATACGGTTATCGCCGCCCACGCGCACGATCACAGCAACTCCAGTGGAGACTCCAGACAGCTCATTTACCTGCTCTGCATTGACTCCGTAGCCAATAAGCGACTGCTTGAGATCTTGTCCGAACGAGTCAGTACCAACCGCGCCAATCATGTGAACGTCCGCGCCCATTCGAGCTGCAGCAACAGCCTGATTAGCGCCCTTTCCACCTGGGCTAGTTACAAGGTTTTTGCCACCAATAGTCTCGCCTTGCTGGGGCATCTTATCTGCCTCGATGGATATATCCATGTTCAGGCTTCCAAATACAATCACTTTGCCCATGTGAGGCTCCTTCTTTGCAGGTGCGCGGTGTGTGACGTTTCAGTTTGGCTTTTCGGTGCGGCACTAGACGTTGCTGCTCGACGTTCTTCTCGCCAGTGCAACTGAAAAATGTCCTGTTTATAGGGTATATAGTAATAACTTGACCAATCGCGTCAACCCAACTACTCTTAGAGTGCTTGAGTGGACGGACGTTCAATTTTTCAGTTGGCGCCGCTCTTGCAAAACACCTATTTCAAGGAGGTGCTTTATATGCCTGGTCGAAGTAGCAGCTTACGTCTGACAGCAGATGCTGACCCTGTTCATTTATGTGTGACGGATATAAAGAAACCTCTTATTCAAAAGTTTTAATTTTTACTGCACCGCGAGCCTATAGGGATATAAATTTGCAGGTTTATAGAGCAATCCTGTAGATATATGAATCTATGTGGCAGGTTTCAAGATTATCCAGCCTGGATCGACTGGCTTGGGATTGTCCGGTTTCAAGTCCCACACATAACAGAACGCTTTCAGTTTGCGTCATACACCAACCAGTTAGTCATTCGTTTCCACTAATCATCGGAGGTGCACATGGCAATCATGAAGCGCACAACCCAAACAAAGGCAGCCCAAACAAAGACAGCCCAAACCACTTCGGGAGAGCTTGGACAGTCCTTGACCTTTGCCGCAACTCACTCGGTAAAGAGCGTCTGTCGAAAGTTCCATACCACCCCGGACGGCCTTGCCATCGACATTGCGCAGGCAAAATATGACCTCGACGGCCCAAATGTTATCACCAGCGCCGCTGAGGAGCCCTTCCTCATCCGCCTGCTCAAAAGCTTTGCAAGCCCCTTCACCTTCATTTTGATTGCCCTCGCAGGCATTTCTTACGTCACTAACGTGGCTCTTGCCGCGGATGGCGAGAAGGACCCGTCAACCGTCGTCATCATCACCGCAATGGTGCTTATCTCCGGCATTATCGACTTTGTTCAGAGTTCCAAGGGAGCCTCGGCAGCGGCTGCGCTCTCCAAAATGGTAACCTCAACCACAAGGGTCATCCGTCGTCCCATCGACTTTGATGACACGGGTGTCGACCAGGGTGTTGACCAGGGCGCTGACCAGGGCTTCGACCAGAACTCGGATGACGACGCAAATGCCGACGTGGACTTCGACGATGAATACGCCGCAGATGAAACCGCCGACGATGCAGAAGACGCCGCCGACGAGCCCGGAGCTCCCGAAGAGCCCAAACTTGCTTCTGCTCTGGGAGAAGAAATCCCCTTTGAACAGGTAGTTATTGGCGACATCATCCGCCTTGCCTCGGGCGACATGATCCCCGCGGACTGCCGCGTTCTGGACGCCAAGGACCTCTTTGTCAACGAAACCGCACTCACCGGAGAATCAGAGCCTGTCGAGAAAACCGCTGGTGTCGTCCACGCTCGCCGTCGTGCAGATGGAACCCGCTATCCCCTCTCACTCTCTGAGTGCACAAACCTGCTGTTCGCGGGAACTACGGTTCAATCAGGAAGTGCAACGGTAGTGGTAGTTGCAACCGGCAACAAATCCTACGTGGGCACCATGTCCGAGCTGCTCCAGCAGCCTGCCGGCGAGACCAGCTTTGACGAGGGCCTCAAGTCCGTCTCCAAGGTACTTGTCTCGTTCATGCTGATCATGTGCCCCATCGTGTTCTTTGCAAACGGATTCCTCAAGGGTGACTGGTTTGATGCGTTGCTCTTTAGCGTCTCTGTTGCCGTAGGCATTACCCCTCAGATGTTGCCTGTTATTGTGACCACTTGCCTTTCTCGCGGTGGAACGCAAATGGCCAAGAAGGACGTTATTGTTAAGAACCCTGCCGCAATCCAAAACCTGGGTGCCATGGACATCCTGTGCACCGACAAGACCGGCACCATCACCGCAGACGAGGTTGTGCTTGAGCGCCACCTCAACATTCTGGGTGAAGAGGATCCTCGCGTGCTCCGTCACGCATATCTGAACAGCTACTTCCAGACGGGCCTTCGCAACCTCATTGACAACGCAATCATCAAGACTTCCAACGACGAACTGCCCACCAACCTGCTGAGCATTGAGTACGAGAAGATCGACGAGGTCCCGTTTGACTTTGAGCGTCGCCGCATGAGCGTTGTGGTGCGAAACACTAAAACTGACAAGACGCAGATGATCACTAAGGGCGCTGTTGAGGAAGTCCTCAACGCGTGCTCCTTTGTTGACCTGGACTCCGAGATTAAGCCGCTGACTCCCGCCCAGCGCAAGAGCGTTATGGACCGCGTCTACCAGCTCAATCAGGAGGGTATGCGCGTGGTTGGCGTTGCTCAGAAGAGCGACCCTCGCGGCGTCGGCGAGTTTGGCGTAGATGATGAGCGCGACATGGTGCTTATCGGCTACCTGGCCTTCTTGGATCCACCAAAAGAGAGTGCTCGCGAGGCAATTGCCAAGCTCAACCAGAGAGGCGTACAGGTCAAGGTACTCACCGGTGACAACGAAGGCGTTGCCGCTGCCGTCTGCAAGAAGGTGGGCATCCACGTTGACGAGCTCCTGCTTGGTAGTGACGTAGAAAACCTCAACGATGAGCAGCTCAAAGAGCGTGTCGAGAAGACCCAGCTCTTTGCAAAGCTTTCCCCCATGCAAAAGGCTCGTGTTGTCTCTGCACTCAGGTCCAACAACCACGTGGTCGGCTTCATGGGCGACGGCATCAACGATGCTGCTGCAATGCGCTCCTCCGACGTGGGAATCTCCGTTGACACCGCTGTTGACGTGGCAAAAGAGTCCGCAGACATCATCTTGCTACAGAAGGACCTACTGGTACTTGAGCACGGCGTCGAAGAAGGCCGCAGAACCTACGGCAACACCATCAAGTACATCAAAGCAACCGCAAGCTCCAACTTTGGTAACGTGCTGTCCGTTTTGGTAGCCAGCTTCTTCCTGCCATTCTTGCCAATGAGCGCGCTTCAGCTGCTCCTCTTGGGTCTTGCATATACCGTTACCTGCATCGCGATTCCGTGGGACAACGTTGACGATTCGTTCCTCTCAAGCCCTCGCTCTTGGGATGCTCATTCAATTACAAACTTTATGCTTTGGATTGGACCTATCAGTTCAATCTTTGATGTGCTGACCTTTGCCCTCATGTTCTTTGTAGTCTCTCCCGCGCTTGCCGGAGGAACCTGGGCAGAACTTGCTACAGCTGGAAACACCACTGCTCAAGCACTCTTTATTCTGTCTTTCCAAACAGGTTGGTTTATCGAATCCATGTGGACCCAGACCTTTGTTCTCCACGCACTTAGAACCAACAAAATCCCCTTTGTTCAGAGCATGCCTTCTACCTCACTGTTTGCTCTCACAACCGCAGGAATCATTGTGGTCAGCGCTCTTCCGTATCTGCCCGTGTTTGCCCAGCCTTTGAGCCTTGTTGCTCTGCCTTTGTCGTTCTTTGGGTGGTTAGTGGCGCTCATGAGCGGGTATATGGTTCTTATCACCATAATCAAGAGCCTCTACGTTAAACGATTTGGCTCTCTGCTCTAACCTTGCTCCAGGAAGGACCACGATGGACGTAAAAGAAGCCATGGACCAGCGCATTTCCCTGCGCGCCTACGACCAAAAGCCTATTGAGCAAGAGAAACTCTCTCAGCTCCAGGAAGCCATTAACGTCGCAAATGCCCAGATGGCAGAGGTGGCGCCTGATCACCCCGCAATCCTTACCATCGAGGGTCCTCACCTCGAGGACGGCACTTCCGTTCACATGAAGAACAGGTCTATTGTCGGTCCCATTTACCACTACGTAGCAGGTTATTGTGAAGACGCAATTGCCCGTGAACTCATCGGCTACTATGGCGAGAAGATCGTTCTTCTCGCCACACAGCTGGGCATTGGCTCGTGCTGGATTGCCGAGACCATGGACTGGAAGACCCTGGCTCGCGACGAGTATAACGGCCTTAAACTGGGCATTATTATTTCTATCGGATACGCTCCGGAGAAAATTCCGCTCAAGCAGGAGGGCATTCGTACCGCAATTCGCCTGCGCACCAAGAAGCCTGCGCAGATTATGACGGCAAACGGCCAGCCAACTGAGCCGGAGCAGATGCCCGAGTGGTTCAACCGCGGCATTAATGCGGTTTTGGCATGCCCAACCGCTATCAACAAGCTTCCCGTTGTATTTGACCTGACAGATGGCGTAGTAAGCGCGTCCATGCCTAACCAGCGCCACCTTGTCCAAGACTACGACCTGGGCATCTCCAAGCTGCACTTTGAGCTTGCCGCTGATCTCAAAGGCACGTGGGAGTTGGGACAACCTGGTCGCTTTATCGTTTCTGAGTAGCGCGCTCTCCGAGTAACGCCCAGCTCACCGCACCTCCCAGCTCACCGCCGTCCAACAGCGTACCTCCAGCTCACCAGAGCACCACCAACAAGAAAGGACCACGTATGGCCTGTTCCGCACAACACGTTGCAAACAAAGTTCTCTCGTCCTACCAGTGGAGACTTGCAACCAAGAAGTTCGACCCAACCAAAAACGTCTCTGACGAGGACCTTGAGGTAATCCTTGAGGCTGGTCGTTTGGCACCAAGCTCTTACGGTCTAGAGCCTTGGCGCTTCCTGGTTGTTAATCTGCGAGAGGATCAGGCCTCTGAGCAGTCACTTCGTCTTAAAGAGAAACTTTACGAGCCATGCTATGGTGCTCGCGCATCCCTTAACGGCGCTCACTACCTGGTTATTCTTCTTGCTCGCAAGAACGTCAATGCAGAGTCTGCTTACGTCAAGCACATGATGCACGACATCAAGCAGCTTCCTGCAGACTTTGAACCAACTTATGCCGCTGCTTTCAAGAACTTCCAGGAGAACATGTTTGACCTGGTAGGTAACGAACGCGCCACCTTTGACTGGGCTTGCAAGCAGACCTACATTGCGCTTTCAAACATGCTTACCATGGCCGCTATGATTGGTGTCGATAGCTGCCCAATCGAGGGCTTTAACCGCGAAGCTGTCGATAAGATCTTGGAAGAAGAGGGTCTTCTTGACGGCGGCCAGTACAACGACTTTGGCGTTTCCTGCATGCTTAGCCTGGGCTATCGTGATATGGATCCTGTCCAGAAGCGTCGCCAGCCAGCCGAGGATGTTATCGTCAAACTGTAAAGCGTTGTTACACTAACTTTTGAGCTGCCTCCTATTTCCCAACACCAAGGAAATAGGAGGCAGTTTGTTTAACAGGGGATTCTTTAACGAGCGGGGAAACCTTTGCTTGGGGGAAGCTTATTGCTCATGAGAAACTCGGTCACACATAGCTTGATCGCACACCATTTTGTCGCCAACTGGTCTTTTGTGGCGCGAAGTGGCTTATTCTGATCCAAAAATGATTTATTTCAGTGCGAAGTGGTAAAAAATGCGTTTAGTTGGAAAATACAGGATTGGCTAATTTCTATGCAAGCGATTTACCAGCGCTTTTTATTGGACGAATTTTTCGTGCACATTCATATTATTTCTGAACTGCTCAAACGTAAATGCCAAAAAGACAAAACACAAAAATTATTTCCAACTAAACGGGTTTTTTACCCAAAACAGCACCCTCTGAATGACATATCAATTTCTTGATTAGTTTTTGTGCATATTAGGCGGTCTTTATGCACGCCGAGGTGTCCTCGAGTGTCTGTGCGCTCTGTGCGCCTCGTGCACCCCGTACGACTAACGCGCTCCGGCGCGCCATACTTGTCGCCGCGTAACCTCGGCGCATATGACGCGCTCGCACGAGCAGCTCAACCAGCAGAAAACCGCTGGCTACCTGCGGATAAACCTAAAGCCGCGGCCTGAGTGGATGTACGGCAAGAAAGCGCGATCTTCTTCGCAGATACTTCCTGCAACGTTGTCGCGAGTATCAAGCTCCAAAAGACCTCGAGCAATCGAAAGCTCGCCCGCATAGCGACCATATGCTTTACTGCTCACCAAGATGGCGCCAGTAGCAACAGTTTCCCAGGTAGAAGGCTTTGCGTCGTATACGGGAGCGTCTTTCCACAGCCTGGACTCCTGCGAGCGGATAATGTACGAGCTGGAATCAGGTCGATCGGTCTGCAAGCGATCATACAGATACTCAAAATCAGGTTTTAACTCGGCTTTTAACTCAATACAATTCCGCTCAAGCTGACCAATACGCTTCCACGTAGCCTCGGTAACGTCTGGGTCGCCAATAAGCACCACATCAGAGTCTGCGTCGTAAAGCGCAAGCATTGCCTGAATGAGCGCATCACCAGAAAGCCCACGATGTTCCTCGACAGTTGGCAGTCCCTCGTAGAGAGGTCCGCGGAAAACCTCACCTGGAACAAACGAGAAAATCTGGAATCCAAGCGCCGAAAGGTGTGCATTAATCTGCGCGACACGCTCAAGCGAAAGGCCCGTATAGCTCTTGGGATAGTAATTGTGGCAGGCAGCAAAACGGGTAAAGTCGGCGCCAGCTGCTCGCCACGCGGAAATATCATCCTTAGTGATAGTCGAAGCGTTAAAGACCACGTGGAACTTGCGAGAAAGCTCTACGGTCTCCGCTGCGTCAAACCCAAAGTCAAGGCGCACATACGTAATGCCCAGCTCCGCAAGCTCGTCAAACTTCTGAACGCCAAGTTTAGAAAGAGTAGCAGGAGAAACATCGGCAATGAGGTTAATCTCCGCCTTCCTGCAAAGCTCCAAAAGCCTACGAGCCTCAGTGCGATAATCAATCCCCTCTTCCTCGGGAATCTGGAGAGAAGTAAAGGCGTAGTGGCATCCGGCTGCCTGCGCTTTTGCTACAACCTCAGCATTAGCCTCATATCCACTGGCAAAATACAGTGAAATTCCGGTGCGCATAAATCCTCCAAGCAATTGCAAAACGCTTTCTAAAAGACGGGGTTTCTCGCCAGTTGGTCAGCAAATCGTGTAGTCCGGCAAGAAAAAATCCCTCTTCCTAGGATACCTAAGAAGAGGGATAAACGTTTCTAGAACGTGTGGTTTTTACTCGCCGAAGACGTCGTTGATACGATCCTCGTCAACGCCGAAGAACCAAGTAAGTGCAAAGCCTGCAGCGTAAGCAAGAAGCATTGCAAGCAGGTAGAAGACCTGGTTACCAGGCTGGACGATCAGCAGACCAAAGAGGCCGGAGACGCCCTGGGAAACGGTACCAAGGTGGAAGAGGTAAGCAACTACGGAGCCAATACCGGAGCCAAGGCATGCGGTGATGAATGGCTTACCAAGAGGCAGGGTAACTGCGTACATAAGAGGCTCGCCGATGCCGAGCATACCAACTGGGATGGACTCGGTGAGGTACTTCTTGACGCGCTTGTTCTTGGTCTTGAAGAGGATTGCAAGACCAGCACCAACCTGGCCGCCGCCTGCCATCATCAGCAGAGGAAGCAGGTAGTTGATGCCCTGAGTTGGGCCCTCTGGGTTGTTAAGCATAACGTGGATTGGGGTAAGTGCCTGGTGAAGACCAACGGAAACCAGTGGCAGGAAGGTAGAACCAAGCAGATAAGCACCAAAGACGCCAAGCTTGTCATAGAAGAACTGAAGGACAAAGAAGATTGCCTGAGTGAGCCATGCGCCTGCAGGCTGAAGAATCAGGACAGAACCAATAACACCGATAATAACGGTGCAAAGTGGAGTCAGGAAGGTGTCAAGAACGCTTGGCATAACCTTGTGCAGGTTCTTCTCCAGGAATGCGAAGAAGATTGCGCAGATGATTGCACCAATCATGCCGCCTGCTGCTGCGTTGAACAGGTCAGAGGAAGCGACGATAAATGCGCCCTCCTTGAAAGCAACAGTTGGGAGGCTGAATGGAAGGTGAACCAGACGAGTTGCAACGCCGTCAACAGTCTTGGAAGCAAGAAGAGGCATACCAGCGTTAGCAATGGAGAGTGCACCAGCCATAGCACCAAGAACGCGAGAACCGCCAAACTCCTTGGCAGCGTTCTCGCCAGCAAGAACTGGCAGGTAAGCGAAAAGTGCCCAACCCATGGTCCAGATAGCTGCGAACCACCACTCGTTAGCAAAAGCCTTACCAGTGGAGAAGTTGATAACGTTGATGATACCGTTGATCAGACCTGCAGAAATGATGCCAGGAAGCAGTGGAACAAAGATGTTAGCAATCTTCTTGAGGAAGCGCTGAACAGGCTTGTTCTCGTACTTAGCCTTCTGAGCTGCCTTGTTGTCCTTAGCTGCGGATACAACGTCGTCCTCAGATGCGTCACCAGCAGCAACGCCAGTAAGCTTGGAGAACTCAACAATAACCTTGTTGACAACGCCAGGACCAAGAACAACCTCAAGGTACTCTGCATCCTCGACCAGACCCATGACACCGTCGATAGCCTTGATGGCCTCGGGGTCAACCTTTGAAGGATCTGCGGTCTTAATGCGGAGCCTGGTCATGCAGACCATGTTGCTCTGAACATTTTCTTTGCCACCGACGGCAGCAAGAATCTGTTCTGAAAGCTTGGTGTAATCCATACTTTCCTTCTTTCTCTCGTTGCGATGTTGCAACAAATACTTATCAAGAATACATAAAAAATGAACTTGGCGGTACAAGAATCCATACCTGTGGTTCAATGTTTCATGTTTTGACCTAATTTGAACACCCTGTTACTGCAGGTAAACTGAGCGTTTTTCAAAACTTACCGACCACTTGCGCGTCATACTAATACCACTGACCGATGCAGCTGAAACAAAATGCTCACGCGTGTGTCATTTGTTACAACTGTAATTACTACAGTGCACCTCTGACATGGCCATGAGCTACCTCGAGCTTAGCTTTAGCCTCGTCAACAGGCATCTGAGTAAGCAGCATAACAATCGCAAGCTTTGCATTACCATCAGCCTGCTCAAGCGCCTGAGCTGCCTCTTCACGGGTGCAACCAGTTGCTGCCATGGTGATGTTCTGTGCGCGAACTACCAGCTTCTTATTGGTCTGCTGCACGTCAACCATAAGATTCTGATATGCCTTACCTACACCAACCATAGAACCGGTTGAAATCATGTTCAGAATCATCTTCTGAGCGGTACCAGACTTAAGGCGTGTGGAACCTGTGAGAACCTCTGGACCGCAGGAAGGCTCAATGGCAAGCTCTGCCTCTTTGCCCACTTCAGAACCCCTATTGCAGGCGATAGCAACAGTCTTGCAGCCCAAAGAACGAGCATAGCGCAGGCCGCCAATAACGTAAGGAGTACGGCCGCTAGCTGCAATTCCAATAGCAATGTCGTTCTTGTTCAGGCCAATCTTCTTGAACTCTTCTTCGCAAAGCTCAAGAGAATCTTCCGCGCCTTCAACTGCACGTACAAAGGCCTTCTCGCCACCGGCGATAAGACCGACAACCACGTCAGGAGAAACGCCAAAAGTAGGTGGACACTCAACCGCGTCTAAAACACCCAGACGGCCTGAGGTTCCAGCGCCAAAGTAGACGATTCTGCCGCCAGCCTCAAGCGAGGAAACAGCCCACTCAATTGCCTGTGCTACCTGGGGAAGAACCTCTTTTACGCCAGCTACCACGTTGAGGTCTTCTTGGTTCATAACGCTGACCAGCTCAAGCGGGGTCATCTGATCCAGGTCCATAGTGTTGGGGTTTCTTGTTTCGGTGACAAGTTTTGTCAAATCAATCACGTTTTCACCTTCTGTGTTGTGATTTTTACGCAATTACGTCGTTGGCTATACCAGGCAAATCTTGATCAGATGACAACGTGGCTACACGCTCAGCCGAATCCAGCTTGCCAATATAGTTTGTCGAGAAACGCTTAACGCTCTTCTCGTAATTTCTATTTACATAGGCCGCAAAGAGTGCATCTACTACGTTGAGCTGGGCAATTCTTGAAGACATGGCGCCGCTTCTCATAATGTGCTCAGTCTCTGCAACGCCCAAAACGTAGTCGGAGCGGTGAATGAGCTCTGAATCAATGCCGCCGCGAGTGATGGAGACCACTTTGGCACCGTTTGCCTTTGCAATCCAGGCACACTCGATGGCTTCACGCGTAAGGCCTGAGTAGCTGACCACAATAGCAAGATCTTCTCGCCCCATGTTTTTGGCGTAGAGCATCTGAGAGTGGTAATCGTCGCTCAAGTTGCAGGTAATGTTGAGGCGCATGAGTTTGAGCTGCAGATCTCTTGCAACCAGAAGCGAAGCTCCCATGCCAAAGAGGCAGATGGAATGAGCTTGCATCATGAGTGAAACAACTGAGTCAACAACCTGAGCGTCAAGCAATTGCCTGGTAAGCTCCAGCGAAGAAATGTTCTTTGCCGTAACTTTTTCGATGATCACATCAGTGGTGTCACCTGCGATAACGCCGCCGACAGCAATATCGTTGCTTTTATTGCTTACTGCCAGCTCGTAAATGAGCGCCTGCTGGAACTCTTTATAGCCACCGCAGCCAAGCTTCTTGCAAAGCCTGACAACCGTTGATGCAGATGTATACGTTTGAGCTGCTAGTTTATGGATTGATTGACCAACTGCCGCCTCTGGATCCGACAGAATATAGTCGACAATGTCGCGTTCGGCTGAACTAGCATTCTTGCGATACTCTTCCAGACGTAGACGAACACCTCTCACGCAATCACCTCCGGCCGTCCAGTTGACTAAAATGTTTGACTATATTGTTTCACGATGCCATAAAAATTTCATCTGTAAAGTAGGCAGTGCCGTAAACGGTAGTATTGCATGCGCAAGTGTAAGCGCGCTCCATGTGCGTTGCATGCGCGACTGCTCATGTTTTCCCAGTATAATGCGGGGACAATTGTCGCAAAAAACTGAGCCTTGCTTTGGGTACGTTACTGTCACTTCATAAAAACTTTTACTACCGAGTAGACATTTGACCACGTAAAACCTGATTAAAATATTTCATCTTTGCCTAAAAAATTCAAATTTAGATACCATTGACAGCTTTTTTGATACCACTCGCAGTACGTTAACGTACCCATTATTTCATCTTGGACAAACTAGCTGCAATTTTGATGAAACGCACGTCATCATAAGCGCAAATTATCTCAGCCAATTGAGATAGCAGGTGTTTCACCTAAGGCAAAACCGAAGGAGACGATATGCGCACCAACGAAGATTTGCACCAGAATCAAAACGCTCACTCTGAGCACTCATCTAACGCAGGCTACCCTGCTGGGCAGACCAGAAGGCAATTTCTGAGTAGAAGTGCTCTTGGTCTAGCCGCTCTAGCAGGTCTTGGCCTTACCGCCTGCCAGACAAAGGGCGGCGCAACTACTGCTAAGGGAACCGCAAAGAAGGTTGACTCTGTAGACGGAACCTTCCAGTACGAGAAGGTCTTCCCTGTTCTTAACGACAATGAGGCCTTTGATGACTCACTTGTTACCAACCAGCTCAACAGCTTTGTTTGCTTTGCTGGTCAGGGCACCGTTTATGTAAAGAGCTCCGAGCCTCAGAGCTTTGCGCTCTTTGTAAACGGCCACCAGGTACCAACCGACAAGCTTGACGGCTCTTCCTGGAACCAGATTGACATCTCCGACGTAACCGTCAACGGCGATAACCGCTTGCAGGTCAGCACCGTCAAAGAGACTCAGGCTACCTTCGAGGTCAAGATTGGCTATCCAACCCTTATTGACGGTACCAAAGACTACGCCGACAACGACAACTTCAAGCTGATTGACCAGATCATCAACGCAGAGATTGCCAACGGCTTTACCTCTGCTCAGCTGGTAGTTACCAGGTACGGCAAGATCATCAAGAAGACCAACTACGGTAACGTCAATTCTTACAACAAGGACGGCTCTCGCATCAAAGATGGTAAGGCTGTTGACGACAATACCCTCTACGACCTAGCCTCTAACACAAAGATGTATGCCACTAACCTGGCAATTGAGAAGCTGGTTACCGACGGTCAACTGGACGTCTCCAAGAAAGTTCAGGAGTATATTCCAGACTTCAAGGACCAGGAAGGCGATAAGATCCTGGGCAAGAACGAGCTTACCGTTCGTGAGATTCTTGAGCACCAGGCTGGATTCCCACCAGATCCTCAGTACCACAACCGTAATTACAACCCAGAGAAGCCTGACGATCCTCAGCCAAACGCAAACCAAAAGCTGTATTCTCAGAATCGCGACGAGATTCTGCAGAAGATCATCGAGACCCCTCTGCAGTACGTCCCAGGTACTAAGACTGCCTATTCCGACGTAGACTACATGCTTCTTGGTTTTATCATCGAGAAGATCACCAATAAGCGCCTTGACCAGTACGTTAAGGAAGCTCTCTACGAGCCACTGGGACTCAAGAACGTCACGTTCAACCCACTGGACAACGGCTTCAAGGCTGACGGAATCGCAGCTACCGAGCTTAACGGTAACACCCGCGACGGCCTGATTACCTTTGACAACATGCGTACCGATACCATTCAGGGCACCGTCCATGACGAGAAGGCCTACTATGCCATGGGTGGCATCTCTGGTCACGCTGGTCTATTTGCCAACGCTTCCGACCTGGCCGTTCTTGTCCAGACCGTTATGAACCGTGGTGGCTACGGCAACACCATGCTCTTCAGCGAGGATGTTCACGACCAGTTCATCAAGCCAAAGGACACCAGTGTTACCTACGGTTTGGGCTGGAGGCGTAAGGGTCACATTGGCTACCAGTGGGCCTTCTCGCCAATTGCAAACGCTGCAACCGTTGGCCACACCGGCTGGACCGGCACGCTTACTGTCATCGATGTCTACAACAACACCAGCTTGGTACTGCTCACTAACACCAAGAACTCGCCTGTCATTGACAACAAGGTCAATCCTAACGACTTTGTGGGCAACCACTTCCTGACCGGTGGCTACGGTGTTGTTTCTACGCTGGCATTTGATGGCCTTGACGACGCAAACGCCGAGGGCAACAACGCCAAGCTCATGGACATGGTTATTGCCAAGTACAAGCTCATTCAGGCCGAGGCAGATTATCAGACTGACCCCGATAAGGCTTCCCTGAAGGCATTGCTTGAGGTCTGCGACCAGAGGAAAGACTCCAAGGTTATCAAGGATTTCCAGGCAAGCGATCTGTACAAGACCATCTCGGAGTTTGTTGGTAAGTAAAGCTCGTGTAAACAAGCTGCGAAGCGGGAATAAACGCAGTACACGAACAAGGTACGATACACATCTTGTCTAGCAACGGCCCTCTCCTCCGTCTAGACACACCAAAGCCCGGATGCTATTGCGCGGCATCCGGGCTCTTTTTGTGCGTGCGCTTGGCTTGCGAGCTGCGGGCGCGCGGGTTTCTCGGCGGGTACGCCATGCGAGCTACGGGTTTCTCGGCAGGTACGCCGCGAGCCTGAAAAGTGCATGAAGTCTGAGTAAATTTGCTCAGACTTGGCGAGAAAAACCGGCAAAACCACTCAGACATGACATGCTTTTCCGGCAAATCACTCAGACTTGGCGAGAAAATCAGGCTCCCTGAAGGAAGTTCCCTGTGCGTTTTAAGGCCCGACTGAAGCTTGTTTGAAGCGCGCCTAAAAAGTGCAAAGAATCTGTATTTGAGGCACAGATTCTTTTACAAAATCAGGCAAATCCACAGAATCTTTGATGCTTTTAGGCAAAAGTTACAGATTCTTTGCAGAAATCAGGCGCACAAGCAACCTTATGCAGCGCGCCTTACAGTGCGGCGAGAAAATCCTCTGCTTGCTGGGCGATTGCCTCGTGAACCTCGGGTTCTGGCTCCCAAGTTCCCTCAGTCCAAGCGGTAACAGGAAGCGAGAAACCATTGAACGGCTCAACCGGCTTGGTGCGCAGGGCCAGGAACTGCTGCTTTACCACGGCAAGCGATCCTGCAGTCTTGTTTCGGCCGCCAACTCCACTTGCAGTGACAACCTTGCCAGCAATGGCGGTCTCGGACTTCTTCTCGTAATCGGAAGTAAGCGGACGGCTCAGCCAATCCAGGATATTCTTGACGGTGCCGGGAATGCTGTAGTTGTACTCCGGGGTAAAGAGCCACACTCCGTCGGCGGCCATGACGGCATCCCTAACCTTTTGGACACCTTCAGGAGCTGGGAATTCTTCGTCCTGGTTAAGCAGAGGGACGTCTAAAACGTCAACAACCTTAATCTCCGCCTTGCCTTCGAGTGCCTTTGCCGCAACCTGACTCAGCGTTTTGTTAAACGAGTTCTTTCGACCAGAACCGATGATAAATACAATCTTCTTCATAAGCAGACCTCTCCGCGAATGCTGTGTAAATAAAAATCATGCACGAGCAAATCTGCCCGTACATGATTTGTGTACCCAAATGTTAGCTCTGTAGTCGTATTTAACAGAAGGCCGAGAAATTCGTGCAGCTCTCAAGCGCTTTTACCACCTGTTCAAGACCAGCAAGGTCTGCCTGAGTAAATCGCGCCACGTTAGGGCTATCAATGTCCAGCACGCCAACTACCTGGCCATCCTTGAAGATAGGAACAACTACCTCGGAGTTGGATGCAGAATCGCACGCGATGTGCCCAGGGAACTGATGCACGTCCTCTACCAGCTGGCTTGTCTTTGTTGCCGTAGCTGTACCGCACACTCCCCGACCAAACGGAATGCGCACGCAGGCAACTTTGCCCTGGAACGGTCCCAGACGCAACTCGGGAGTGCGCGGCTCGTGGGCGCTTGGGGCCGCGTCCGGGGCCGCGTCCAGCCCCACGCCCGTCACCGTCACGGAATCTACCAGGTAGAATCCTGCCCAATTGATGTCGTCGAGCGCGTCCCACAGAAGGGCGGAGGCGTTAGACAACACCGGCAGCCAGTGAGCGTCAACCTCGGCAAGCGAGACAATCTGTTTTGCAAGTAAACCGTAATCTGTCATGTTTACTTCTCTGGCAAGATCTCAATCCAGCAGCCATCAGGGTCTGCAATAAAGTAGAGACCCATCTTTGGGTTCTCTTTAACGATACAGCCCATCTCCTCGTGAAGTGCGTGGAACGCATCAAAATCGTCAACGCGGAACGCAATGTGAGTGTCTTTTCCGCCGTTGTCGTAGGGGTCTACCCAACCGCGGTTCCACGTGAGCTCCAGCTCAAAAGGAGACCAGTCGTTTACCAAAAACGTGTTAGTCCAAGAACCGTCCTCTGGTCCCTTAACGCGGTCAACACGGAATCCCAGAGCCTTCTTGTAGAACTCGACGGTTTTCTCGTTATCCAAAACATGGGTGCAACGATGAACAAATCGTGCCTGCATAAATCCTCCTTTGTTGTGCGCGCCCGGCTGTGCGGTCATGCGCGGTCGTACCCGATCGTGCCCGTAGCCGTCGCGCGCCTAGTTGAGCTCCTGCTCAAGCTGATCGACAAGCTCGCCAAAGTACTTGAGCGCAGCGTTAACGGGGTCTGGAGTGGCCATGTCAACGCCAGCGCCGCGGAGCAGCTCAATTGGGGTCTTGGAGCAACCGCCGGACAGGTAGCCAATGTAGTCCTTGACCGCAGGCTCACCCTCAGAAAGGATGCGCTGAGACAGGGCAATAGCTGCCGAGAAACCAATGCAGTACTGATAGACGTAGAAGTTGTAGTAGAAGTGAGGGATGCGCGACCACTCCAGCTTGATCTCTTCGTCCAGCTCAATGCCAGGTCCAAAGTACTCTGCACAAAGCTTGCCATAGCGCTCAGAGAGAACCTCGGCGTTCAGAGCCACCCCGTCAGCGTTCATCTGGCTGATGTCGCGCTCAAACTCGGCAAACATGCACTGGCGATAGATGGTGCCACGGAAGCCCTCAAGGAAGTGGTTGAGGATGTACGCGTGACGGGCAGGATCGGTCTCGTGCTCAAGCAGGTAGTGCGAGAGCAGCGCCTCGTTACAGGTAGATGCAACCTCTGCGACAAAGATGGAGTAATCGGAGTAGGTAATCTCCTGGTTGTGGGACGAGAAATACGTGTGCAGGGAGTGACCCATCTCGTGAATAAGGGTGTAGACATCGTCAAGGCCGCCCTGGAAGTTGAGGAGCATAACGGGGTTCATACCCTTGCCACCTGCGGAATAAGCACCGGAGCGCTTACCTGGGGTTTCGTACACGTCAACCCAGCGGCTCTCCAAACCCTTCTTGACCAGGCTGACATACTCCTCGCCCATAGGTGCCAGAGCCTTAACGATAAGGTCGCAAGCCTCCTCGTAGGTGAACTTCATGTCAACGTCATCAACAAGAGGAGTGTAGACGTCCCAGAAGTGCAGCTCATCCAAGCCCATGACGCGCTTGCGCAGGTCAACGTACTTGTAGAACGCTGGGAAGTTCTGGTGAACGGCGTCAATGAGGTTGTTGTAGACCTCAACAGGAATCTCGTTCTCTGCAAGAGCAGCCTCAAGGGAGCTTGCATACTTTCTAGATGACGAGAAGAACTGCAGGTTCTTAACCTGGCTGGTCAGAATTGCAGCGGAGGTGTTACGGAACTCACCAAAGCGGCTGTAAAGCTGCTTGAATGCAGACTCGCGCAGGACGCGGTCAGCATCCATCAGCAGAGGAACAAATGAGCCGCTGGTCAGCTTATGGGTCTTACCCTCAGAATCAACTGCGTCATCGAAGGTAAGGTCCGCGTCATCAAACATGGAGAAGATATTGGTTGGCTGAACAGCAAGCTCTTCAGCGCGTGCCAAAAGAGCCTCTTCCTCAGCAGAAAGAGTGTGCTCACGCTGGTTCAAGATCTTGTTGAGCTTACGACGATAGAACTCAAGAGCTGGAACCTCTGCATAGAACTTCTCGACAGATTCTGCTGGAATTGCCAGAAGCTCTGCGGCAAACCAAGAAGTTGCCTCGCCAACCTGCGTATATGCGCTGGTAGCGTTTGCGACGTATGCCTGGTACTTGGCCACGCGAGTATCCTCGTCGCTCTTGCGCTCGGCGTAGTTGATAATCTTGTAGAGCAGAAGGTTCATCTGGTCCTCAAGCTGCAGGAACTCCAGAAGAGCCTGTGCTGAGGTGGAAATCTTGCCCTTGAACGCAAGCAGCTTTGGGCAATAAGCCTTGAGCTCCTCGAGCCCAGCCTCAAATGCCTCATCACTAGGGAACATTGAGGACAGGTCCCACTTATATTTGCTGTCAATTTCTTCGCGAGACTCGTATGCCATGAGCCTTCCTTTCTTGACCGGTTAGTATTCACTGGTATTTAGTGTCCCACATACACGCTGATTTCATGCTGATAACAACAAAAAATGAACCCATTTGATACAAATCATCAAACGGGCTCATCGATTTCAAAAAAAATGAAAAACCTTGTTACAGTTTTTCTCCGTTGGTTTTAATTACCTGCTGATACCAAGAGAAACTATCCTTCTTGATGCGACGACCTGTTCCGTTTCCTAGGTCATCCTGATCAACATAGATGAAGCCGTACCTCTTGCTCATCTCCGAAGAAGAGCAGCTCACAATATCCATTGGTGCCCATGCATAATAGCCGCGCAAATCTACACCATCACTGATAGCTTCAAGCATCTGTTCAACATGTGCTCTGAAATATTCAACACGATACGGATCATGAATTGTTCCATCGTCTTCAAGCTTGTCAAAAGCGCCAATGCCATTTTCTGTGATGTAAATTGGACACTGATAGCGGTCGTAGAAGATATTGAGGGTGTAACGCAGCCCAAGAGGATCAATAGACCAGCCCCAAGGATTTGCAGGAAGATTAGGATTGGAAAAATCTTTATTTCCATCTGCAAAGCTCTGAGCACTACAAACGCTTGAATAGTAATACGAGAAACTCATGAAGTCGGCGGTATTTGTTAAATCTTCAAGGTCATTCTCGCCAAATTGAATGTCAAAACCATTCTCTTCAAAGAAGCGCAAAGCATATCCTGGATACCGACCCCTGAGCAACACATCAGAGTAATAAAACTCCATTTGATTATGCCTATAGCAAGCAAGAACGTCCTCAGGATTACTTGACGATGGATAATCTGGTCCACCGCATAGCATCATGCCTATCTGGAGCTCGGGGTAGTTTTCATGAGCATAACGAGTGGCGCGAGCACACGCTACCATCTCGTTGTGAACTCCCTGGTACTTAGCTTCTGCAAGGTTATCTACCTTATCAGCACAAATTCCAAGGTGGTTGAAAGACTCAACTGACACAAGGTTGATTTGGTTGATAAGAATCCACAGCTTAACTCGATCGTGATAACGGTCAAATAAAACCTTGCAGTAGCGTTCAAAAAGATCAATCAGTTCGCGAGAAGCCCAACCCTTGTAGTTAAGCGTTAATGCAACAGGCATTTCATAATGAGAGCAGGTAATCATAGGCTCCATGCCGTTAGCAATAACTGCATCAATAAGCCTGTCATAAAAAGCTAATCCTTCTTCAGAAGGCTCAGCGTCATCCCCGTTAGGAAAAATACGTGACCAGTTAATTGAAGTTCGGAACGTCTTCAAACCAAGCTCTGCAAGAAGCTTTAAATCTTCCTCAAAGTTGTGATAGAAATCAATGCCCCAACGTTTAGGAAAAATCCTATCAGTAGCTTCAAGAGCTGCAATAACTTTCTGAGTAGTCTCTTCTCCATTGTATTTCTCGTCAAGCGGAACATTTGACTTGTACTCATTAAGATCACTTACGCAAGGACCCTTACCGCCTTCTTGCCAAGCACCCTCCATCTGATTAGCCGCAAAAGCACCGCCCCAAAGAAAATCCTTTGGGAAACTATGCCTTACCTGAGGCTTTGCTCCCATTTAGCGCTCCTCCAACTTCTTAATCCTGTCATCAAAGGACTTAAAAACTTGGACAAGCTGTTTAGCAGTAATAATCTCAGAATAAATGACCATGAGCGTGTCCTGGGCATGTGAAAACAGAAGACTGTACTCTTGCTTTTCTCCCTGAAAGACACCTTGAATGTGATCGGTCTGAACATGGTGAGCTTCAAGAATCTTTGCATCTGCAGCAGCAATTTTTTCTTCTGCAAGCACAATATCTCCAGCAGCAACAGCCTCATAAGCAAGCTTGCATTCATTGCGAGCCTCGCCGGCAGCAATAAGGATGGTCATAGCATCCTGGGTGGTCTTATCAATTTCTTCTTCCATAAGAAATTCTCCTCTGGACTCTAAAGAGCGCATAAGATTGCTTGAGACTACAAGTTGAAATGTAGTCTCAGGCGCAGGTTATAGATTTAGAACGACCAATCGTCATCTGAATCGGACTCAGTTTCTGCGGTCTCAGCATCAACAAGCTGCTTATCGTATGTTTTAAAGAATGGCATCCAAATAAGACCAGACACAACAAAGATAATTAGCATCAGAACAATACTGCCTACTGTTCCGCAGGTAAGAAATGTGGCAATTGGGAATGGGCAGTACCACATGTTAAAGAGCATCGAAGGAATAGCTCCTAATGGGATTACCTTGGTAAATACATAGGCAACAAGTGGAAGCACAATGCCCTGAAGCCACATTGGAATCATCATGATTGGATTCCACGCAACTACACCAAATACACAAGGCTCGTTAATGTTGAAAATCGCAGGTACGAGGCAAGCGCGACCAAGTGCTTTGAGCTGACTTGATTTAGCAGAGAATGCCATCAGAAGGACAAGAGATAACGTGCAGCCAATGCCGCCAATCCAGAGATATCCAGAGTACACAAATGCATCGGTAAAGACTGCAAGATTTGATGCTGTTGCACTACCAGCGGCTGCAAGAACGCCATTTGCCTCGGCGTTTGCAAGAAGGATTGGGGTAAATACTGGTGTTAAAACCCAGGAAGAAACGCCCATAGAATACAGGAAACAGAAAAGGAACATTGCAATTACAAGACCAACAGGTGAGTTAACAATATTCTGAAGTGGCATAAAGCAGCTAACAACCAGTTGATACAGGTTAAGGTTCAAAAACTTTGGATCGGTAAGAATCCAACCAAAAACAGTTACGATGCCAATTGGCAGCATAGAGTTAAACCAGTCTTTTACAAAATCAGGAATTACAGAGTCTTCCTTAAAAAATGTAAAATTAGCAAACTTATTGAGAACTGCTGCAGATACAAGACCGGCAACAATAGCCAAAAACATTCCGCCAGCGCCAAAGCCGCCAATATTAGAAATACGGAACCACGTAGATTCTCCTGCTGCAATCATAGCTGCTTGATCGGCCACAAACTGTGGATTTAAAGAAATCAAAAACAAAATAACACCAGCAATACCCGCATTAACTGCCGAGCGCTTGTGCTCCTTAAGTATCAACAGATTGTAAGGAATCAAAAATGCAACAATCAGACCGACAATGCCAAAGGTCCAACCGTAAGGTGTCCAGAAGTTTGGCTACCACTCAAAATAATTCATTGGAATTGTAAGCAAACTAAATATAGAACCTAAGAAGATAAGAGGAAGTGCCTGCAATACAGAATTCTTAATTGTAAGAATCCAAGGGTTCTGAACAATCTTGTTCATTTTTGGCGAGAAGCTCGTCTGAAGCCAGTCAATGAGCTTATTCACAGCTGTAGCCTCCTTAAGGGCATATTACTAACAAATCTTTTATGACAAATCTGAGTGCCATATGATTTAGTTCATCGTCAGATTACTGAGCATTCGCTTCACGAATTGTTTTAATAAGGTGCTTGAGGGCTTTCTCGCCATTTAGGGTTGAATAATATGCGGGGTCCATAAGAATCACTTGAACAGGCTTATCGGCATATTTTTCTTTAAGCTCATCAGCCAGATACTTAAGATGGGGACCAATCATCAAAGCATCGATAGAATCAATGTAGCTCTCAACCTCGGCCTCACTTCTTGCGGTGATGGAAATATCAAGATCATGTTCTGCAGCAACCTTCTTCATGTTGACCGCCATAAAACCACTACTTGCTCCAGAACCACAAACCAAAAGAACCTCAAGATGCTTAGACATACCTTGCCCCTCTCTCTAACAGAAATACAGCCAAATTACTTCTTACAACATCAATAGTGTTCCTATGCTTTAGAGATTCCAATTATCCTATTTCCTAAGGTAAGGGAATAGGCTCGTTGAAATTTTTCTGCCTTATAAAAAAGTTCTAGAACTAAGGAAAACTGTTTTGGCTACGTACTTGCAGCTAAAAGTTCGTCTGATTTGAGGCTTTTACGTAAGATACAGAGCGCAAAAAGAATTTTCTCTTTCCTTACGCCCTCACAGTTCCATCCCTACCGTTCGCGGAAAATGTCAGCTTTGGTGAACAAGCGGCAAATCCACACTCCAACCAGGGATATAATCGCAGGTGAACAACGGATGGAGGACTGTCATGAAGATGCACCTCATTGAGCCCAAGACTAGCACTCAGACCACACCTACCGTGTTGCTGATTCATCCCATGCTTTCTTCGGCAGAGGGAATGAAGACAGTTCTTGTGAGCAACATGGGCGATGACCTGCGTTATCTGATCCCAGATCTTGCGGCACACGGAGAAGAAGACGCAACAGAATACACCTCGGCGTCCCAAGAAGCCGCGCAAATTCATGACTGGCTGCTGGAGCACAACATAACCCATCTTTCCCTTGGCTTTGGAGCCTCTTTAGGCGGAGTAGTTCTGTCTGAGCTCCTCAAGTTCAATGACCTGGCCTTTGACCATCTCTTCTTTGAGGGAACAAGCTTCTGGACGGGTGGATTCCTGGCCTCAGCGATGGAATTTGTGCTCAAGAAAGTGTTTCTTGCCAAGCACTGCAAAGCCATTGCAGACCCCGAGTTATCCGTGCAAAAGATGGAACAACTTTACGGAAAAGTTGCAGCTAAACCTATGTCAGAGCACTTTATTGCGATGAGCGACCAAAGCATCCAGAACATCATTCACGACTGCAGCAACGTTGACCTTCCCACCCTTAGCCCTGAGGTACAACGCCGCTGCATCTTCACATATGGCGAAAAGGACTTTGACTTGAAACGTGCAAGGCAAGTTCTGCCTAAGGTGTATCCCGAGGCCACGCTTACTATCTGGCAAGGCTATGATCACTGCGAGCGAATGACCAGCGACTCGACAGCTTATGGTCAAATGCTCAGAGAGCTTGTGGTTTAGAGAGCAAAACTCGTAAAATAGAGGAAACCAAATTAATCGCATAAATCTATCAGCATAGAAGCTGCTCGTTAATGTTAGGAGGCTTCATGTATTACACACCCATGACTAAAGCTGCGATGAAGCTCTGCTTTAAAGCGCATAAGAACCAGGTTGACAAAGCAGGAATCCCCTACGTCTTCCACCCTATCAGTCTCGCTGAGCGTTTTGGAGAAGGTCGAGAAGCCGAGACCTGTGTAGCGCTTCTGCACGATGTTCTGGAAGATACAGATTACACAGTAGATGATATTCGTGCAGTTGGCATGAGTGAGGAGGTTATTGAAGCCCTACTTCTCTTGAACCACAATCCTAAAGTCGAGTACATGGACTATGTACGCCATCTAAGCAAAAATAACATTGCACGACACGTGAAAATTTGCGATCTACAACACAACTCAAACCTGTCCCGCCTAGAAAAGGTTACTGAGAAGGACTTAAAACGCGTCGAGAAATACAAGGAAGCCCTCAGGATTCTTTTTGAGGTGGAAGGCAGTTCAGAGAGTAAATAATTCCTTACAATGAAGCACAATAGAAGCCGCTATAAAGCTACAAGAGGTTAATAGCTC
>JAGZWL010000122.1:0-3111 GCA_018378955.1 Atopobium sp.
GACTCACCAACAATACCAATGGTCTCGCCAGGCATAAGCTTGAGAGAAACATTCTGTACTGCGTGGACCTTATTAGGCTTAAAGATTGAGCCCGTACGCGTCTTAAACGTAACCGAAATATCATCGAGGAAGATAATTGGCTGCTCTTCAGTTGTTGTAGCCATTTACCTCACCTCCTTTTGAGAACGCTCAAGGTAAGGCACAAGACCATGCTCCTTCAGATACTCATCAGGCAGCTCGGAGAAACGATGGTGCTTACCAGGAATCTCCTTGATAACAGGGTGAACCTCAAGACCCAGATCTGGGTGGCTCGAACGAGGAGCAAACCTATCGCCTGTTGGGAAGTCTTCTGGAGAAGGAACAGAACCTGGTACCTGGTGAAGCCTGGTACCATCCTGTGCGCCTTCCTCAATGGAAAGAACAGAGCCGAGAAGACCGCGGGTGTACTCGTGAACAGGATTGGTCAGAAGCTCAGTAGTAGCTGCCTGCTCAATAACCTGACCTGCGTACATAACGGTAATCTCAGAAGCAACCTCTGCGACAAGTGCAAGGTCGTGGCTAACAAAGATCATTGCGAAGCCAAGACGACGCTGGAGGTCATTCAAGAGCTTGATGACCTGCTTCTGAACAGTAACGTCCAGAGCGGTTGTTGGCTCGTCGCAAATAACCAGTGAAGGATCGCGGGTTAATGCCATAGCAATCAGAACACGCTGACGCTGACCACCAGAAAGCTCATGTGGATAAGACTCAAGCGTACGCTTTGGATCCAGGCCTACAAGCTCTAGAAGCTCCTCTGCGGAACGAGTGCCTCCCCTGCTGGTAAGTTGCTTCATCTGAGAAGAGATAAGCATGGAAGGGTTCAGCGAAGACAGAGCGTCCTGGTAGACCATTGCAAGCTCGTGACCAAGTAGCTTACGGTGCTCTTCTTTGGAGAGCTTCAGGAGGTCTTGGTCTTTGTAGAGAACCTGACCAGTAATGGTCTCTTTTGGATCAGTTAGACCCATGATGACCTTAGTGGTAATAGACTTGCCACAGCCAGACTCGCCAACCAGTGCCATGCACTGACCAGGACGAACATCAAAGCTTACGTGGTCAACAACCTTAACGTCTCCGTGAGACTCAAAGCTGATGCAAAGATCCTTAACGCTGAGCAGTGGCTTTACATCAAAGTCAGGCTTGCGCCTATCAGTTCTGGACAGCTCAACTTCTTTAAGTGCGTTGAGCCTGCGCTCCAGGGACTCTGCCTGCTCTGCGTAGGCACGAACTGGATCAGATGCAAGAATGTCATCTGCACGCCTAGAGTCAGAGTTCTCTGTATCAACAGGCGCGCCAGGTGCTGCTGCCATAGCGTCAGTAAGACCCTCGGAGAGGATATTCAGTGCCAGGCAGGTCATCATGATGGCCAGACCTGGGAAGAATGCCTGCCACCAACGGCCAGCAAGAACGCCGGCACGAGCATCAGCAAGGATGTTACCCCATGTTGGAGTTGGCTCTGCAATACCTGCACCAATGAAGGTCAGGGATGCCTCAAAGATGATTGCGTCTGCAACAAGCGTAACGGTAAAGACCATGATTGGAGCAATGCAGTTACGAAGAACATGCTTCCACAGAATCCATGGTGCACGAGCACCAGAAACAATGGTTGCCCTTACGTAATCTTCGCCGTACTCGCTTACGATATTTGCGCGAACAATACGAGCAATCTGTGGCGTATACATAAAGCCAATAGCAAAGATGATTGAAGGAACGCTGTTACCCAGAATAGAAACAAAGACTGCTGCAAGAGCAATGCCTGGGAACGACATGATGATGTCGAGCACACGCATGATGACCTCAGAGACAGCCTTTCTAGAAACAGCTGCAATTGCACCAATAATTGAGCCACACAGCAGTGCCATACCCGTAGCGCCAAAGCCAATGACCAGTGAATACTGACCACCATAAAGCATACGAGAAAGAATATCGCGGCCCTTATCGTCAGTACCAAAAATGAATCCATTGCCTGGAGCCTGACGAGCGTTGAAGATCTCAAGTGGGTTATGTGGAGCAATAAAGTTTGCAAAGACAGAAGCAAGAACAACAAAGACAAGAATGACAAGAGCAATCTTGGAAGCCGTCTTCATCTTCTTAAAGCCACCAAAGGTTGAACCCTTTGCAGCAGCTTCTTCGAGCTTCTCGACTTGTTTTTTTCTAATTTGTACCATCGCACTACACCGTCCTAATGCGTGGGTTAATCAAGATGTACAGCATATCAACAACAATGTTGATGATGATGAAGGACAGTGCAACGACAACAACAACGCCCTGAACAAGCATTGCCTCGTTACCCTGGATGCCCTCGAGAATAGCGGTACCCATGCCAGGAAGGTTAAAAATAACCTCAATAACAACGGCGCCGCCCATGAGGTAACCAATCTTGAGGCCAAGCGTGGTTACAGGGGTAATAAGAGCGTTGCGCAGTACGTTTCTTGCGATAACGATTCTCTCTGGAATACCAGCACCGCGAGCAGTACGGACGTAGTCCTTATCCAGCTCCTCGACCATTGCGGTACGAACAATACGGGTCATCTGACCAGACATTGGAACCGCAAGTGCAAATGCCGGCATAATCATACGAGCAAGGTAGCCGCCAAGATTTACCGTAGGATCTGGCAGTGCTCCAGAGGCAGGCAAAAGCTTGAGTGTAGACGCAAAGACCAGAATCAAAAGAACTGCCAACCAGAATGATGGCGTTGCAAGACCGGCGATTGAGAATACACGAATGATTTGATCGGGCCATTGGTCTCTATAGAGAGCCGCAATAACGCCCAACGTAAACGAAACTATTGCGCCAATAAAGAGACCCATAAAGGTCAACTGCATAGTTACTGGCAGAGCCTTTGAAATTCTTTCAGCAACTGAATAGTGAGAAGTGCCATAGGTACCCAGGTTTCCATGAGCAACATCACCGATATAACGTACATATCTCACAGGCCATGGGTCATCAAGGCCATTCTCAATGTGATACTGCTGGATAGCTTCTGCAGAAGCAGACTCTCCCAAGGCATTGTATGCAGGATCAACATGCGAGAAAGACATTAGGAAGAATACGAGAAAGGTGACGCCTAAAGC
>JAGZWL010000123.1:0-3102 GCA_018378955.1 Atopobium sp.
TGCAGTTTATTACTGCATCCTCTTGCGGAGACCAAGCGCAACAAGAGTAGTGCCGGCTGCTGCGACAACACCTGCTACAGAGCTTGCGTCACCAGTGTTGGGCAGAACGCTCTTCTTGCGCCTTGGTGCAGGAGTTTGGGTTGCATCAGAGGCAGGCACAACTGGGGTGGGCTCTGGCTCTGGCTGAGGCTCAGGCTCAGGCTCTGGTTCTGGCTCTGGTTCTGGTTCAGACTCTGGATTTGGTGCCCAAAGCGGAGCAAAAAAGTAATAGTAAGTTGTAGTGTCATCACGAAGGTCGTCGGTAACGGACCACGTGGTAATATCAGCAAAATTCACGTGGACAAATCCGTTAGCATCAACGGTGTAAGGCATTGACTGGTCAGGAGTTGCGTTATCCCTTTGATTACCAAGAAGTGTTTCTGACGAATATCCTACCAGCGTGTAACCGTCTCGCTGAATATTTCCATCAAAAGTAAAACTCTTATGATCGTCTGAAATCGTTGCAGGAATATAGGCATTTCCGTTGTATTGAGTGCCGTATGCACCGACAACAAGGTTAATTCTAGTATTCCAACCAACTTCAGGATCATAAAAACGGACAATAGTTGCGCCATTGTCATCTGTTGAAGTGGTGCTAGCAGCAGCTTCAGCTGAAGTGATTGTCTCAGTTGTCGCAGTCGTCTCAGCTGCGGCGGCTGCTTCAGTTGTAGCAGACAACTCGGTCGAGACGGTTGTCTCAGCTGTAACGGTTGCTTCAGCTGCATCGTTAGTTGCAGTTGTTGCAGTAGTTGCGGTTGCTTCTGTCACCTCAGTACCCTCTGCAAGCGCAAGAGAAGAAAATGCTGACGAGAAAACCAATGCTCCTGCAAGAGCACCGGAAAGAATAAGAAGCTTTGTGTTGTTGTGAAAATACTTAGACATAGGGATTTATTTCTACTAAGAGGCGACTATTTACTGCTGCATCTTCTTACGGAGACCAAGCGCAACAAGAGTAGTGCCAGCTGCTGCAATAACACCTGCTACAGAGCTTGCGTCACCTGTATTAGGCAGAACGCTTTTCTCGCGCCTTAGTGCAGGAGTTTGAGTTGCATCAGAGGCAGGCACAACTGGAGTGGGCTCTGGTTCTGACTGAGGCTCAGGCTCTGGCTCTGGCTCAGGATTTGGTGCCCATAAGGTAGTTAGATGATAGCGAATCGTAATAGTGTTTGTATCAATATCGTCGGTAACACTCCAAGCAACAATATCATCAAGATTCATATGAACATTGCCACTCTCATCGATAGTATATGGTTTCGACATATCTGGTGTTGCATTGTTTATTTCATCTTGCGAAAAATAACCTGTTGAAAAACCTACCAGTGTGTATCCCTCACGCTGAACATTGCTGCTAAAAGAAACACTCTTAAAATCACCTGAAATAGTTGGTGGAATATAATCTTTTCCGTTATAAGTGCCGCCATCTGTTGATACTGAAATGTGGATTTCACGCATTATGCCATCGGCGCCCATATAAGATCCAACTGCCTCTGCGTCACTATCATCATCTGTTGAGGCAGCAGCGGTCGTCTCAGTTGTAGCAGTCGCTTCGGTCGTAGCGGCAGACGACTCGGTCGAGGCGGTGGCCTCAGTTGTGGCGCTTGCCTCAGCTACCTCAGTACCCTCAGCAAGAGCTATCGCAGAAAGTACTGGCGAGAAAACCAACACGCTTGCCATAATGCCTGCAATTGCGAGCAGCTTTACGTTGTTGCGCAAATACTTTGACATCTCATATTCCTTAACTCGTGTATTTCAAGAAAAACTATTGTTCTTCTTTTTTTTGAACATGTTTCAACGGGTTGATAAGTATATATGAAAAGAAATCGCAGGTAAACTGCTAAAACACCCAGCTAAAGATATTCTTAAAATATCTATAACTGGGCTATAAAAACGTTTTTACTAAAAGAGGAGGTGTTGTAAATAATTCACGACAAGTTTTAACTTACAGCTCTAATGTTTCGATTGAGCTTAAGTCCTTTGTGACCACAGCCGTGTCAAATTTTATTTCAAATAAAACCAAGGATTCCCCTGCATATTCGATAGTATTTTTGTAGTTTGGAACCTTAGCAATAAATTGATCTGCGACATCAAAAATAGTTTTTGAACTTTTTTGAACAATTCCCTTTGCTTTCACGTGCTCATTTCCCGAGTGAGGAATTGTGGTAAACGCCACATGTGGGTTTGCTTTTATCTCTTTGATTTTGTCATTCTCTTTAAAAGACGAGAAGTAAAGTACGTTTTCTTCTGGGTCAAAATAAAAATTTACAATCCTCACATTTGGGACATTATTTACAGATGTTGCCAAGGCAATCTCGGTTTGCTCAGACATAATCTTTAAAAACTCTGCTTTTGTACTCATTTGAGAAGATTACCTCTCTTTGAAACTGAAATTAAAGCGACTGAATGATTTCTTCTCCACGAGCATTCTGTGGGATAAAACGAATCTCACGGCGCGGCTCAGCGTCATCTGATTCCAGCTCTTCCTCAGACAATCTAGAAACATACACATCAAGGGTTCTCTCGCCAATTTGCTCCGCAAATTGCTCTCCCCACTCGATGATAGTTGGACCATCAGACTCAAGCGCATCGTACAGGCCCGTATCTTCAAGCTGATCAGGGTCGTTTAGGCGATACAGGTCAAAGTGGTAGAGAGGCATGGTTGTGCCCTCGTAAACCATCTCGATGGTGAACGTTGGGCTGGTCACGTCATCCGTGACGCCCATGCCAGCAGCGATACCCTTAGTGAGCTGTGTTTTTCCAGCGCCCAGGTCTCCCGTAAGTACCAGAACGTCTCCTGCCTGCAGGAGTTTGCCCAGAATCTGACCAAGAGCAATAGTTTGCTCGGTGGTGGTAGAAACATACGTGCCGGCCGCAGTTTTTTCTGGCAGGTTGCTTGCGGCAGTATTGCATGTTGTGGTGTCATTTGCGCCAATATTTGCGCTGGTAGAAAGGTTAGTCACAAGAGTCTCCTCGAGGGTGTTCCTCAAGCCAATCAGCAAGAAGTCGCAGGTCATCTTTGAGGAACTGCGCCCACTCCTTGCGGTAAATAGTTGATGCGGGATGCAT
>JAGZWL010000124.1:0-3071 GCA_018378955.1 Atopobium sp.
TATAGGTTGTCTCTGCAGTTGCGCCAGTTCTGTTGTACTTAGTAATTGCAGTATCCATTGCAGCAATAGAACCGCCATACGTCATGTTAAGGCTGGTGTTACCAATATTGAGCGTAGTGCTGCCATTGCCTCTCTGTGCAATTGCGCTTGACCAATTGAGCGAGAAAGACATCTGGCCATGAACGTTAAGAAGACCCGCAATATTGTTATTGAAGGTAACAGTCATGGTATTAGGGTTACTGGTAGGAGTTGCCGTACCAACAGAAATACTATTTCCGTTTGCATCTACACCCATAACCTCAAAAGGAGCTGGAGTATTATTCTCTAGCTCTGGAGGAAGCATAATAGTAAAGGTATCACCTGGTTGTGCAGGGGCACCATTGTTGAGCGCATAATCAAAATTTACACGTACGTTACTACCAACTAATGTTGTATAGCTAGCATTTGAAATAGTTGGTGTGTACTCAACAGCTTGTGCCTTTGTGTTGAATACAGTGAGCGCAGCAAATATAGTGAGCATAAACATAACTGCAAAGCTCAAAGACCTGCTAACTAAACCCTTAGACTGCATGATGCTCCTCACAGCTAGTTCAAAGATTTATTTATCTGCACACAAATAGCTGTACAAAACAATAAGATTTCTTTGAAACTCTACCTTCTTACTTAAAAATATAAAGTTCTAAAGTACTGATGTCAAAGAACTATCTATATCTCCATAAAAAAACTCCCGCACAGAGTGCGGGAGTTAATATTTTTTGAATTGTAAGTAAAGCTTACTTACCCAGAAGCTCCTGAACGTCAAGAGCGATCATGTACTCCTCGTTGGTAGGTACAACCAGGACGCGTACCTTTGAATCTGGAGCAGAAATGTCACGGATTTCACCGGAGCGAACCTTGTTCTTCTCCTCATCAATCTTGACACCCATCCACTCAAGCTCTTTGACAACGCCAAGACGCATCTCGTCGGAGTTCTCACCAATGCCAGCAGAGAATGCCATGGTATCAAAGCCGTGCATAGCCTGAGCCATCTCCATGATGAGCTGAGACGTACGATAATAGAACATATCAAGTGCAAGCAGGCAGTCCTTATCGCCAGCGTGAGCGCCATCCTCAATATCACGAGAATCGGAATGGCCAGACAGAGCGAGAAGACCAGACTGCTTGTTCATCATAGTGTCAATCTCATCGATGGAGTAACCACCAACGCGAGAGAGATAGAAGACAGTAGCTGGGTCAATAGTGCCGCAACGAGTGCCCATGATAAGACCATCAAGTGGAGTAAGACCCATGGTGGTCTCAAGATCGCGACCATCCTCAATAGCGGAAAGAGAAGCACCAGAACCAAGGTGGCAGCTAACCAGCTTGTGAGTCTGACCGTTGGTAAACTCATTGGTTGCACGCCAAATGTAGCGGTGAGAAGTACCATGAGCGCCATACTTACGGACGTGGTACTTATCAACAACATCGCGAGGAAGAGCATAGCGATGTGCCTTTTCTGGCATATTGAAGTGGAAAGAAGTATCGCAAACGATTACATTACCGACCTCTGGGAAGAGTTCGCGGCAAATCTCAATAACATCAGCCTCAGCATAGTTATGAAGAGGAGCAAGTGGAGCAACCTCACGGACCTGAGCCAAGACCTTATCGTCTACAACAGCAGACTCTGGGAAGTACCAACCACCCTGAACAACACGGTGACCAATGCCATCAATTGGCTTATCAATAGTCTTAAGGATGTCAAAGACATGCTTAATAGCAGTCTTGTGATCAGGAAGAGCAACCTCAAGCTTCTGCTTCTCTCCACCAAGCTCCTCGTGACCAACAAAAGAACCTTCGATACCGATACGCTCGCAGTTTCCTTTTGCGTAAACCTCGCGGGTGTCAACGTCAAGAAGCTGATACTTAAGAGATGAGCTACCTGCGTTGATAACCAGTACGTTCATGTGACTCCTCTTTCCGTGAAGCAGTGCAGACTAGTAAGTCTTTCTCTCCTACTTCAAATAAACATAACCGCATGACATCATAAACCCCAAGATACCCTGGAGTTAAATAGACGAGCAAAAAACTTGAATATTTTTATTTACAGCCCATTGAATCATCCAACTGCTTGCCACCTAAAATGTGGAAGTGGACGTGGTTAACTGACTGACCGCCATGTTTTCCTGTATTGGTGATTACACGGAATCCAGTCTCTTTAATCCCAGTCTTTTCTGTTACAGCAGCTATAGCCTTAGTAACACTCTCAAGGGTTGCAGCAGGAATGCCATCAATGATGTTGTCGTAGTGGTTCTTTGGTACAACAAGAACATGCACAGGCGTAAGAGGATTTAGGTCATTAAAAGCTACAACGTTTTCATCCTCATAGAGAAACTCTGTAGGGATTTCTTTGTTAGCAAGCTTACAAAAAATGCAATCAGACATAACCTCTCCTTTACTCGTCTAAATATGCAGTAGAAGGTGCTGCGGTTGTATCAGTAATTGCAGCTCCTGCCTGGGACTCATCAAGCAGAACCTTAACCTTCTGCTCTGCAGTATCAAGCCTTCCACGAAGATCCTTTACCAGCTCAACACCACGAGCATACAGAGCCAAGGACTCCTCGAGCTCCAAGTCTGTACCCTCAAGCTTACGAACAATCTGCTCAAGCTCAATAGAAGCATCTTTAAAAGTAAGCTCTTCAGTCTTCTTAGTATCCATGTTGTTCCCCTTATCTATGAAAGCTCAATGTCAGAAACAGTTGCCTTAATTGTTCCATCTGTCATTTTGACCAGCAAAGAGTCTCCAACCGAGGCGTCTTTGGCCGTTTTAATGACAGATCCTTTTTCATCTTGAACATACGCATATCCCCTTGTAAGAACCTTTAGAGGAGAAAGCGCGTCTAATTTTCCTGCAAGCGAAGACAGCAAAGCCTCATGTGGATGGAGCATGGCAGCACTAGCTCTGGTTAGCCTTTGTGACTCAACAGAAAGCGTCTCTTTCTTTCTTGCAAGAAGCGCTGGCAGAGCGTCCATAAGCCTTTGCTCAGTCTGATTAAGGTCTTCTGTTCTTGTTGAAATAATATAAGCAGGATCTT
>JAGZWL010000125.1:0-2962 GCA_018378955.1 Atopobium sp.
CTCAGCCAGAGCCAGAGCTGGGTTAATGTGACCTGCGGTTCCACCTGCAGCAATTGCAACAGAGAGTTTCTTCTGTTCTGCCATGCAATCCATCTCCTAGAAATCAGCTATCGACGAGGCCTGGTGCTATTTCCACGAAGCCTGTCCGATGCAGAAGGTCCCAAATCAATTCTGCGCCTTCCGGAGGCATCTGTCGTAATGCGACCTTGAGGGGCGTCGTCATCTCTTGAGCGCAAAACGCCTCGTGATGGGCGCGCGGAGCTTTGTGCGCTGCTCTTAGGGCGAGAAGAACGTGGGAGTGGCATGCCTACTCCTACCCCGCCATCAACCATGGTAAGACCAGCAAAACCTGGAGCATCAAAGGTATCCTGTTCTTCAGCCATGCTCCAAGAAGCGCGTTGCCTATCGTACTCGGTTTCTGGAAGCCTTGACTGCCTTGAAACAGACATCAAAAGACCAACCATCAAGATACTAGACATGATGGTTGAACCGCCGTAAGAGATAAACGGCAGAGGCTTACCAGAAAGAGGCAAAAGGCCCAAAACACCACCGATGTTAACAAAGGCCTGGATGATAAACATAGAAGTACAACCTGCAGCAATAAGCCTACCGGTCAAATCTGGTGCATAGCGAGCAATCTTAAAGCCTGCCCATACCAGGGCGCCAAATACAGCCAAAAGGCCCAAAACACCAATAAAGCCCAGCTCTTCTCCAATGACTGCAAAAATAAAGTCATTGTGAGCCATAGGCAGATACGAATATTTCTGGCGAGAAAAACCAAAGCCAACACCAAAAATACCGCCAGAACCAAAAGCATAAAAGCCCTGAGCAAGCTGATAACCTGCACCGTAATAATCAGCCCAAGGGTTAAGCATAGTCACAACGCGGGCACGAGAATAATCGTCTTTCAAAGACAAAAACGCAAAGCCAATAAAGCCAGCAACAGCAATAGTTGCCAAAACCCTTCGGTCAACATCAGCTAGGTAGCCAATAACCAAAAGAGTTCCCACAATAATCAGTGTAGAGCCTTTATCTGGCTGAGCCAAGATAAGCACCAGCGGCACAAGCGCGGCAATAGCAAACTTTTTAAAGAACTCCATCTGATCTATGGTCTGATCAATAAAATACTGTTGAGCCAGGTACGAGACAGATATTAAGACGGTAATTTTTGCAAACTCAGACGGCTGGAAAGAAAATGGTCCAATTGAAATCCAACGAGTTGCACCATATGCGTCGGCGCCAGCAATAGGAGTAAAAATAATTGCCAGCATTCCAATAGTCACAATCCAGATAGGTACCTGGAAGTTTCTTACTACCGCTCGGTAATCAATGCGAGAAACAATAAACGCTAATGCAACTCCTGCCGCAGCAAAGCCAAGCTGACGTTGCACGTAGTAGAAGGGGTTATAGCCCATATCCTCAGAAGTCATGGCAGAAATCGAGGATGCAGAGTAAATCATTACCAGGCCAAAGCAAACAAGAATTGCCGTTGACACCAGAAGTACCAGCCTAGGCTGCATAAAACGCTCTGGAATAGCTCCAAAGCGACCTTTAGTCTGTGAGCGCTCAGAAGACCTCTGGCGAGAAGCGCGTGATTGCTGCGCGCGCTCCCCTGTCCTGTTTCTACTGGTAGCCATTATCGACCGCTCTCTTTTTGAGCAAGATCTGCCACCATCTGTTTAAAGACACGACCACGCTGAGCCATGCCCGTGAACTCGTCAAATGATGAGCATGCTGGTGAGAGAAGCACTACAGAACCCGGGCGGGCAAGCTCTACTGCTCGGTCAAAAGCCTCACGCAGATGAGCCTCTTCTACCACTTCTGCACGTCCGTCTGAAACGCGGCGGAGTGCCTCTGCAAAGCGAGGACCAGCCTCTCCAAAGCAGATTGCATATGCGCAGGTTGCAGACACCTTCTGGGCAAACTCATCAAGCTCTGTGCCCTTATCGTGACCACCAAGAAGCAAAATAACGTCTTTACCTGGGAACGATGTCAGAGACTTCTCAACTGAATCGGTATTAGTTGCCTTGGAATCGTTGACGTACAACACACCATTAACCGTATCAACAGGCTCAATCCTGTGCTCAAGTGGCATAAAGTCCAACAGAGCATGCCTGATAGAAACGATATCAAGTCCCAAAAACAGTCCACAAGCAGCTGCAGCAAGAGCGTTGAGTGCATTGTGTGCTCCCCTAATGTGGAGTGCATCAGCTGCTACAAGCTCCATCTCTTTACCAGACAGCCTTACTACCAGCGCACCATTGCGTACAAAAGCGGCATGTTGCGTGCCGGGATCTGCCTGAGCAAGATGACATACGGCAATGCCGCGAGCCTCAAGGCGAGAAGACACGGCCAGGCAGAACTCATCCAAGTCAGAGACAATTGCCAGGTCGTTTGTATCAAGATTGGCAAAAATCTTCTCTTTAGCTGCAGCGTATGCCTCGAGCGAACCATGCCACTCAAGGTGGTCAGGCGTAATGTTTAAAAGCATGGCAACATGAGGGTGCAATTTTTGAGTGGTTGCAAGCTGGAAGCTTGAAAGCTCTGCTACAAACCAGCTCTTAGGTTTTCTCTCTGCAAGTTGGTCCGTAATAGTTAGACCAATATTGCCAACAGCGCTTGCATCAAGACCCGCATACTGCAGGATTGACGTGGTCAAGCTTGTGGTAGTAGTTTTACCGTTTGTGCCGGTAATACCAATCCACTGTGAAGGGCTCTCTTGATAGGCAAACTCTGGCTCGCCCATAATTTGCTGAGAAGCTGCCTTTGCACTTAAAAACAGCTCAGAGGTGTCTGGAATACCAGGAGATGCAATAGTCAGGTCAAAAGTTCCCTTAACCTGATCGGAGCCGCATTGTACCTGTACGCCTGAGTCTGCAAGCTCTTGGATCTTCTCGCCAACAGTAGCATCTGCGCCGCCCACAAGCGTTATGGAAGACACTCGTCCCTCTGGCTGCTGCAA
>JAGZWL010000126.1:0-2901 GCA_018378955.1 Atopobium sp.
CTGGCCTCACGAGCTCTCAGGCGGCATGAGACAGCGTGTTGCGTTCCTGCGCACGGCACTCATTGGCTCAGACATTATGCTGCTGGACGAGCCCTTCTCGGCACTAGATGCTCTCACACGGCGAGAAATGCGTGCGTGGCTCATGTCTTCCGTGAAGGAGTTTGGCCTCTCGGTACTGGTAATCACGCACGACGTTGATGAGGCGGTTGCCATGGCTTCTCGCATTTACGTAATGGCGGGCAGTCCCGCGCAGGGTGTGGTAACCAAGATTGTGGGTGTTGTTGAGCCGCAGGACTGCGCTGATACGGTGTCGGAGGCAGACTCTGGCAAAGGCGCTGGCCAAGGTGCTGACCTGGCATCGTTTGACTTGAGCGCAGAGTTTTTGGCTGCCAAGCGAGAAGTGCTTTCGTTGCTGGGATAGTTATCCTTTACGAGCGCTGTGAACTGCCTCCCATTTCTTGGACATAAGAAATGGGAGGTAGTTCATATGCAGGTGATTATGATTCTGCAGCGTGTAGCGCCGGCTTTGAGGCCTGGCACACAAAATAGCGCAGCTTTGGTAGGTTCTGCCGAAGAATCGACATGTTCCTAATCAAGATAGCTAGACAGCTAGGCGGTCGTACTACCCGATATTCATCTCTATGCATAAACTTCATCTAATATGCTTAAACATGAATAGACTTATATAAGAAATTTAACTATCGGGAAATTCTGTATCTACGGAACACACTTAAGTCGGACATTCTGCTCAGATGTGGGCATTTTACACATCTAATGATGATAATCTGCATGATTTAGCTATTTTCAGCGTCATGTATACGTCTTTTTGACAGATTATCCGACTTAGGTGTGTTTTGAACTGCCTCCCATTTCTCGTGTCTAAGAAATGGGAGGCAGTTCACTGCGGGCTGGATGGGTTTCTCGCCTTGGATTTGATACAGAAAAAGACGTGAGAGTTTGTCTCTCACGTCTTTCTTGTTAGCTTGATTTGCGTGCACAATTTTGTTTGTGCAGTTAATTTGTGTAGTTTAATTACTCGCTGAACTCAAGGAATGCGCGATATCCGCGATAAGCCTCAAAGATGTCGGCCTTGTTTGCAATCTCCCATGGTGCATGCATGGAGAGAACGGGAACGCCGCAGTCGATGACGTGCATGCCATATTTAGCCAGCATGTAAGCAATGGTTCCGCCGCCACCAGCGTCAACACGACCAAGCTCAGCGGTCTGGAACTGAACGCCAGCGTTGTCCATAATGCGACGAATCAGTGCTACGTACTCGGCATCAGCGTCGTTGGAGCCAAACTTGCCGCCACTACCAGTGAACTTGTTGAATGCAAGACCGTGACCCATGATAGCGGAGTTCTTGATTTCAAAACTACCCGTAAAGCTAGGATCATAACCAGCAGAAACGTCACTGGAGAGCATGTAGGAGTTGGCCATGCAGCGGCGCAGGGAAAGTGGAGACTCAAAACCGGCAAGTGCCAGGACCTCTGCCATGATGTTCTCAAAGAAGAGGGAGTTCATGCCAGTAGCGCCAACGGAGCCAATCTCTTCCTTGTCGGTCAGAATGGTAACGGAGGTACGTGCAGGAGTGTCGCACTCAAGCTGCGCAATCAGGGAAGGGTAGGAGCAGCTGCGGTCGTCGTGACCGTAGCCCAAGATCATGGAGCGGTCAAAGCCCATGTCACGAGCAGGACCTGCAGGAACAATCTCAAGCTCAGCGGAGAGAAGGTCTGCTTCCTCAATGCCGTAGAGGTCCTTCAGGATGTTGATGACGTTAGCCTTAACAGCTTCCTTTGGCTCATCACCCTCTGCATCAGTGGGTTTCTCGCCATTCTGGCCCCAAACAAGTGGACGATTGCCAACAATAAGGTCCAGCATTTCGCCCTCGATGACCTTGGAAGCAGTTTTTCCAAGCTGCTCAGCGCTCAAGTGGATGAGAAGGTCGGAGATGCAGAAAACAGGGTCAGTTGGATCCTCGCCAACGCATACGTTTACGACGCTACCGTCTTTAAGTGCAAGAACGCCATGAATTGCCAGAGGAATGGTGACCCACTGGTACTTTTTGACGCCGCCGTAGTAGTGGGTGTCAAGGGTAGCAAGCTCGTTGCGTTCTTCAAGTGGATTTTGCTTGACGTCCAGGCGAGGAGAGTCGATGTGAGCACCAAGAATGTTCAGACCCTCTTCTAGGGACTTGGTACCAATCTGAACAAAGATGACGGACTTGCCGCGAATGTCTGCATAGACTTTATCGCCAGCCTTGAGGGTTTTACCTGCAGCGATGGCGTCAGAAAGCTTAACGTAACCTGCTGCTTCGGCAAGCTTGATAGCGCTTGCGGCGCACTCGCGCTCAGTCTTGTTCTCGGAGATAAACTTTCTGTAGCCCTCGGTAAATGACTGGAGTTTGTCCAGGTCCTCCGAGGTGTACTTTTTCCATGCGTTTGTGGTTTCCATACCTATCCTTTCTGTAGCAAGCTCTTTGTGAGCTGCTGTTTGTTGTTGCAGTTAGGTGTGCCGCGGAGGCCGCGCTGGCAAGTGTGTCGGTAGTTGCTGCGACGGTAGTTGCCGCGACTGCGAGTTAGTTGCTGCGACCGCGACTTAGTTGCCGCCGTTGGAGCCGCTTGAGCCAGAGCCGCTGGATCCGCTGCTAGAACTATTGCCGGAGCCGGAGTTCTGATTGGAACCAGAATTGCTGCTTGAGCTGCCCGTTCCGGAGTTGTTGCTAGAAGAATTACTCTCAGACGAGCTGCTTGAGCTGCTAGAGTCGCTGGTCTTGTCCGAACTAGACGAGCTGTCGGAGCTGGTGGTCTCTGATTTCTTGGAGTCAGTGCTCTCCGAAGAGGAATCCTTGGAATCAGTGGACTTGCTTGACTCGTCGGTCTTCTCGCTAGAAGAGCTGGA
>JAGZWL010000127.1:0-2896 GCA_018378955.1 Atopobium sp.
CCCTTTGCAAGATCTGCTGCCGTAAAAATTTGCAGCCAAACAAGCCTTAAGACAACAATTGCCACCATAATGGCCATAGCAGCTGCTACACGACGGAGCCTGCCTTCAGGGCCAACACCGTCCGAGCCACCGCTGCTACCACGATGACCACGAAAATGCACACGAGAGGCCTCGTCGTACGAGGCCTCAGGAGTTTTTCTGCGCGATGCGCGAGTATGTCGATTCTGCGTACTCACAACGTATATTTTACGCCTAAGCGTTGTCGCTTACATCTACAACAGGACGATTTGTCTCAAGAGTCATACCGTAATTTTGAGTAGCAATACGCTCAATACGTGTAGTGCTTGCAAGCAGGGAGCGAGAAACGCGCAGGGAATCGTTAGTTGCGGTTGTTGCGCGCATTTCATTTCTGATGACGTTGTTAGCCTGAAGAGTTGAAACCGTAGCAGTAGAGATACCAATACGGACAACACCAAGCGTCAAGAAGAGAGCTGCAGCAACAGCAATAAGCTTGACACGCTGGATGAACTGGCTGCTTACGCCACGACGAGCATCAGCATCAAGGCCGCCACCAGGGACAACCTCAAAAGATGTGCGAGTGCTCTGTTCAGGAGCGTACTCATGCTCAAACTGAGTTGTGCGTGCTACAGCTTCTGATCCGTAACGTGCCATTAAACTTCAATCCCTTCAAAAACTTCTTCACAACAAGCAACAAGTGCTATGGAGTACTTCATTTCTCTGGGTCGCGTTTAACCGCTACCCTCATCAGGGCGCTTCTCGCCCTTGGGTTGCGCTCAATCTCTTCTGGAGTTGCCACAAGAGGTTTGCGCGTAATCACGTCAACTATCGGCACTTGACCGCACATACAAACCGGAAGGTCTGGCGGGCAGATACAACCTTGGCTGAGCTCGGAGAACACGTGCTTGACAATGCGATCTTCAAGCGAGTGGTACGAGATAACGCAAATCCTGCCTCCTGGATTAGCCCAGGCAATTGCAGAACGAAGTCCGCGTTCCAAAACCTCAAGTTCGTGGTTCACTTCAATACGAAGTGCTTGGAACGTCTTTCTGGCAGGATGTCCGCCGTGACGACGTGCTGCTGCGGGAATTGCCGCCTTGATTACCTCAACAAGTTCAAGCGTCGTTTGGATGGGACGCTTTTCTCGCGTTTGCACAATGCGTCGTGCAATGCGTGAGGCAAATTTCTCGTCTCCGTAAATTCGAAGGATTCGGGCGAGGTCGGCTTCGTTATAGGTGTTGATGACCTCTTGTGCAGTTGGAGTTTGTTTGCCCGGGTCCATTCGCATATCCAACGGGGCATCTTCGTGGTACGAAAAGCCTCGCTCTGGGATATCAAGCTGAGGAGAAGAAACACCAATGTCAAAGAGGAAACAGTCAACTCCGGGGACTTCTGCAGAGACGAGAAGTTCATCGAGGTCGCCAAAATTTCCCTTAAGCGGTAAAAACTCCGCGTTTGGTACTTCTTGCTTCAGGCGAGCAGCTGCTGCTTGATGAGCCATTGCGTCCTGGTCAATTCCAATGGAAAGACCGTCTGGAGCAATCAGCTTTGCCATCTCTACGGTGTGACCCGCTCCTCCCAAGGTGCAGTCGCAAACAACTTCACCTGGCTTGGGGTCCAGCTCGCGCAGCACTTCTGCAAGCATTACTGGTTGGTGCCGATATTCGACTTTCAAGTTACCGTCTTCTACCTTCACGATCTTCTCGCCTCACTAGGCGCCAAAGATGAGGTCCTCGAGCGTTGCAACGCGGTCATCTGCCGAGAAGAGGCTGTTCCACTTGTTGGTGTTCCAAATCTCAAAGTGGTCGCCGTTACCGACAATGGTGACGTCGCGGTCAAGCTGGAGCTTCTCCCTAGCCTGTGGATCGGACTCGTCAATCTTTCCCAGAGCAACGCGGCCGGCCGAGTCAATGTCGACGGTTGTTGCTGCTGCGTTCAGCATACGAAGTGCTGTGACGTCGTCGCGGTTCCTTGGGTTGAGGTTCAGACTTGCAATCCAAGCCTCGTACGCCTCAGGTGAGTAGCCGTAAAGCGCGTCCTGTCGACGGAGCAAGATGACAACATCGCCAAGCTGCTTGCGCTGAGGTGCAGGAAGAGTCACGCGAATCTTGGAGTCCAGCGAACGCTGATACTGACCAGTAAGCATGTCTCCCCCTTTCACGTTGGCGCCCCTTGCCGCGCGGGCTGTGTTTGTGTTGTGTGTGCGCGGCAACGCTTGGGCATAGTCCGTCGATTGAACGTGAAATAAATATAACTCATTCCGACACTTACACACACTAGAAAACACTTTCCAACACCAAGTATTTTTCTTATGGTCTAGCTGGGGTTTAACGTAGATGTGAATTGATAGAGCAAGACCACAATATGTAGTGTTTAAAAAAATCCGAACTACAAAAGAACGGATTTTCTTAGTCTTAGACACGATTTATTAAATTTTTTATGAAGTGAAAATTTTTGGGGAAATTGTGGTGAACTCGTGGCGAAAATCACACGTTACTCAAACAAAACCTTCGTCTTGCTTTTACTCAGTCACCACTTTGCCCCACACCTGTCCCACGCTTGTCCAACACTTGTCAAACACTTGCGTCAAGCGCGATTATTTGTCCGCGTGAACGTGGGCTCTTGGGTGAGCCTCAAGGTACACGTCTCTAATGTGAGACCTATCTACATGCGTATAGAGCTGCGTAGTTGAAATATCTACGTGTCCCAAAAGCTCCTGCACCGAGCGAAGATCAGCGCCACCCTCTAGAAGGTGTGTGGCAAAACTGTGGCGCAGTGTGTGAGGATGCAAACCTTCAATCCCCACTACCCTGCCGTAATTTGCCACCAGTTTATGTACCGACTGGCGAGAAATGCGTCCACCTCTGGCGTTTACAAA
>JAGZWL010000128.1:0-2875 GCA_018378955.1 Atopobium sp.
TACGTCCGTGACCAAAAGGATGCTCGCGATCAGCTTTTTTGTTAGAGAGTTTTGTTCCCACAATGGTAATGATTGATGAAATTGCATCGGAGAGATTGTTCACCGCATCAAGAGTAACGGCAATTGAGTTAGATAAAATGCCCACAGCTGCTTTGAATGCCGCAAGTGCAACATTAGCTGCAATGCCAATGGCGCTAGTGCGTATAATGGCGGTTTCACGTTCAGAAGAGGTTATAGTTACCTGTGATTGGGTCATAGTAAATCTAGCTTTCTGTAACGTTAGAGAGAACTTTTAAAAGCAATCGTTTAAGTTCAGCGCCCTCTTCGGGCGAGAGATTAACGCATGAGCCAATCTGATGTGGGACTATTTGCATTTCTCGCCTAAGGTCTTTGCCTTTTTGGGTAAGAGAAACAATCAGCTGACGTCCGTCTTTACCTGTTTTTTGACGCAGGACAAAACCTTTTTCTTCAAGCTTTTTGAGAAGTGGGGTCAAAGTACCTGAATCAAGAAATAAAAGCTCACCTAAGGTTTTGACATCCAAGGATTCATGTTCCCAAAGCGCCATCATGGCAATGTATTGTGTATACGTTAAATTAAAGGGCTTAAGTAGCGGAGTGTATCTTCGCACCACTTCTTTTGAGGCACTGTAGAGCGGGAAACAGAGCTGGTTTTTGAGGAGAAGCTCGGGGATATCGGGGGAGTTGTCGAGTGCAGAAGAGCCGCTAGCAAAAGTGCTAGCGGCTGCAACGGGCTGTATTTCTTTTTGAGAAGAACTCATGAGCAGACCGGTCCTCTCGCCTTATGCAAGTAGGTTTTTAACTGCGGACTCAACCTCTGCCATATCGGCAGTTGGCTCGAAGCGAGCAACAACGTTTCCCTGGCGGTCTACAAGGAACTTGGTGAAGTTCCACATGATGTAGGCCTTGTCGCCAAACTTCTTGTTGTTTGCCTTAGCAAATTTGTCCAGAGCAAGTGCCTTGATACCCTTACCAAAGCCCTGGAAGGGGAAAGCTGTTGCAAGGCGCTCAAAGAGAGGATTTGCAGTCTCTCCGTTGACGTCGCCCTTCTTGAACTGTGGAAAATCGGTGCCAAATTTCATAGTGCAGAACTGGTGAATCTCCTCATCGGACTCTGGGGCTTGGTCTGCAAACTGATTGCAAGGGAAGTCTAAAATCTCAAAGCCTTGATCTTTATAAGCAGCATAAATGCGCTCAAGATCTTCGTACTGTGGGGTAAAGCCGCAACCGGTTGCAGTGTTGACAATCAGAAGAACCTTTCCATCAAAAGAGGAGAGGGAAGTTAGGGAGCCGTCACGCTCTTCTACGGAGAGGTCATAGATATTGGAGTTTGCCATGATGTTCCTTTCAACGAGCCGCGGATTGTCCGAAGCATTGGATGGCTTTGTGTATTGGGTAGTGTACCCCGCTTGGATTAACTTAACACAAATAAATTGTATACAATTTAAATTTCATAGTAAGAGCACAGAGGAGGTGTTATGTTTCATTAATTTGTTAATCCAAATGAACATGATATCAAATATTTAAGTAACGCCTTAGAGCAGCTTCTTCACAAAATTTATATGTACACCATGGCTAACCATAGGAAACGTTTTCGCAGGTAAGAAATTACTTGTGTACAATTGTTTCATTAGGATAACCAATTAGTAATGATTTTCACTTGTTTTCTCGTCAAAAAACCCGTATCTTCAATATGTCATTAACCGATTAATTTGCAAAAAGCAGATGGGGGATTTTTATGAAACTGAACAATTGGTGTCTCGCAGCCGGTGGCGCTGCACTTGCTGGCGTTGTTGCTGGTCTTGCTTCTAACGGCACTCTTCACAAGGCAGCTGTCAAGGCAACTGCATGTGGTCTTCGCGTCACTGACCGTGTTTCCGCAGAGACTCAGAACGTCGTTGACGAGGCTAACGACGTTGTCGCAGAGGCTCGCCGTGAGTCCAAGATTGACGCTGCAGTTCGCGCTCGCCTTGCTGAACTCGAGGAGGGTATCCGCGCTGAGGTTACCAAGCAGGTCGATGCAGAGGGCGCACAGGCATAATTCATGCGCTTCACAATTACTAATGAAATCTCAGGTCGCATTCGTGCAAAATGCGACCTGGGTCATATTGATGAGGCTGAAGCCCGTGGTATTTCCTATGAGCTGATGCGTGTTGACGGCGTTCGTCACGCTGAAGTTCACATGGCAAACGGCTCTCTCTTGCTAAGGTTTGATCCTCTCAAGAGAGATCAGGTACTTGCGGCTGTTGGCGCTTTTGATGTCTTGAACTTGCCACGAGAAGAAGAGGCAGGTCTTGAGGACTTCTGTAGCTCAATTGAGATGGCTCTTGAGAACAATCGCTTCCAGATGGAGGTTGTGACCACATTCGCACGCCGCTGGATTATACGTTTTTTGCCACTGCCTGCAGTTGCTAACTACGCTTACGTTATTCTCCGCGCCATTCCATTTGTCGTGGAAGGCGTTAAGCGCCTGTTTAAGAAAGAGCTGACCGTTGAGGTTTTGGACGCAACTGCTATCACCACTTCAATTCTAAGAAATGAGTGGGCAGATGCATCTACGGTCATGTTCTTGCTTGAGCTGTCTGCTGCTATGGAGAACCACGTGGCAAGCCGAGCACGTCTTGCACTTCGTGATGGCCTAATCACTCGTTCTGAGAACGTCTGGGCTCGTATTGACGGCAAGGACGTTATGATTGCCCTTTCTGAGGTTGAGAAGGGTATGATTTTGCACCAGCGCGCTGGTGGCGTTCTTCCTGTTGACGGCAAAGTTGTTGAAGGCATTGGCCAGATGAACGAGGCCGCCATGACAGGTGAGTCTCGCCTTGTTACCAAAGAGCCTGGTTCAACCGTTTACGCA
>JAGZWL010000129.1:0-2812 GCA_018378955.1 Atopobium sp.
TCAATGGACGAGAAACAAGCGCTTAACCTGCGCAAAATGTTCCTTGCTATGTCAAAAGACATTCGCGTTGTTATCATCAAGCTTGCCGACCGTCTTCATAACATGCGTACGCTGGCAGCACTTCCACCGGATCGTCGTCTGTTTAAGGCGCGAGAAACCATGGACGTGTATGCACCACTTGCTGACCGCTTGGGTATCTCTTCGGTTAAGTGGGAGCTTGAGGATTTGTCTTTCTTCTGGCTTGAACCAGAGGAGTACCAGCGTGTTGCTCGCATGGTCTCTGACTCTCGTGCACAAAGAGAGAATGACCTCAACAACGCTAAAAAGACTTTGACAGATGAGCTTAATGCTGCCGGTCTTACTGACTTCCAGATTACGGGACGTCCTAAGCACCTGTGGTCCATTTATCAAAAGATGGTCCGCAAGGGCAGAGAGTTCTCCAACATCTACGATCTTATCGCTCTGCGTGTTATTACTAAAAACGTAGGCGATTGCTACTCGGCACTGGGCGCTATCCACGCGCTATGGCATCCAATGCCTGGTCGTTTTAAGGACTACATTGCAACGCCAAAGGCAAATCTCTATCAGTCCTTACACACAACAGTTATTGGCCCTGATGGTCGCCCTATTGAGATTCAGATTAGAACCGCCGAGATGCACGAGGCATCTGAGTACGGTATTGCTGCTCACTGGCTGTATAAGGAGCAGGGCAATTCAAAGGGCAAGATGTCCTCTGAAGACAAGCTTATTGATTCAACTATCAACTGGATTCGCCGCAGTCTTGACTGGGCCGTTGAAGACGATATTGACGACCCTCACGAGTTCTTGGATAACCTGCGCGTAGACCTCTTTGAGCATGAGATTTTTGTTTTCACGCCAAAGGGCGAGGTCATGAGCTTGCGTGTCAATTCAACACCTCTGGACTTTGCTTACGCTGTCCACACTGAGGTTGGTAATCACTGTGTTGGTGCGCGTGTTAACGGTTCTGTTGTTCCGCTCACACATACGCTTCAGATGGGTGACCGCATTGAGATTTTGACTAACAAGAACGCTCGCCCTTCTCGCGACTGGATGACGCTGGTAAAGACGCCGTCCGCGCGTGCAAAGATCCGCAAGTATTTCTCGCAAGAGAACAAGTCTGACGATGCTGAGCGCGGCCGTTCTGAGCTTGCAAAAGAGCTGCGCAAGCGTGGCTATGGCATCAGCGCTACGCGTACGGTTAAGGCGCTTGATCAGCTCACCGAGCAGTTTGATTATCGCAGTGTAGATGATCTGTTTGCGGGTATTGGTGCAGGTAATCAGTCTGCTAAGCAGGTTGTCAATCGCGTAAGCGAGATTTTGGAAGAGAAAAACCCCGAGGTTGTTACTGAGCAAGAGCGCAACGCCGCGCGTCTTCAGGAGAAGAACAAGGCAATTGCAAACGATCAGCCTTTGGTTCGCTCCTACGTTATTTCTCGTACCGCCAAGGGTAGTCGTCCCAAGAAGTCTAACTGCGGCGTTGTGGTAAACGGCGATCCAGATTTGCTTGTTCATCTGGCGCATTGCTGCAATCCTGTTGCAGGTGACGATATTGTGGGCTTCATTACACGCGGTCGTGGCGTTTCTGTTCACCGCGCCAATTGCCCTAACGTTAAAGACTTGCTCAACGATCCAAAGCGTATCATCCCTGTGTCTTGGGACGCCAGCGGTGCTACTGAGTTTAGGGTAGAGATTGTCGTTGAGGCAACAGACCGTATGGGCCTTCTTAAAGACGTCACGGTTGCGCTGTCTGACGCTGGTGCAAACATTCTTTCTGCTGCTACACAAGTGGGCGAGCAGGGCGTAGTACGTATGCGTTTCTTGGTTTCTATCTCTGATACCAGCCTGCTTGATACTTTATTTGCATTTGTAACTCGCGTGCCTTCTGTCTACGACGCTCGTCGTATTATGCCAGGTGAAGGCGCTAATCAGATGAGAAGGAGACTTTATGGCTAATCAAAATGAGGGCTGCTCTTGCGGTCATAATCACGAGGAAGAGCACGGACACGGTGGCTGCTGCGGTCATCATGGCGAGCATGGCCACGGTGAGCACGGTCATGGCGGTTGCTGCGGCCATCACGGTCATGGTGGTTGCCATCACGCAAAAGATCAGATTGGTGTCTTTAAAGTAGGTCCTCTTGAGACTAACTGCTACATTTACGTTTCTGGTAATGAGTGCATGATTATTGATGCCGGTGCATCGGGTGCAGAGATTGCTGCACAGCTCTTGAACCTTGAGCTTAAGTACATTGTTGCTACTCACGGCCATGCTGATCATGTTGGCGGCGTTAAGGCTTTGAAGCTTGCTGTGCCTGGCGCTCAGTACCTAATCAATGAAGCAGATAATGAGCTTGCAAAGAGGGCTCATAACTCAAACGAGATTTATGATGATGCTCCAGAGCCAGACGGTTTTCTCCACGAGGGAGATGTTCTCTCTGTTGGAACTGCACAGTTCAAGATTATGGAAACTCCTGGTCACACTCCTGGCGGCATTGTTTTGGTGGGTGAGGGAACTGCTACTGGCGCCGTTTTTGTAGGCGATACGCTTTTCCAGGGTTCTGCAGGAAGAACAGATCTTCCAGGTGGCAACTTTGAAACGCTTAAGGCTTCTTTGAACCGCATCAAGACAGAGCTTGATCCAACCTCCATTATTTTGTCAGGACATGGAAATCAAACGTCTCTTGAGGCAGAGATAGCAACTAATCCATTCTTACAGGATTAAATCAGCTACAACTTTGATGATTTGGCAAGACAGATTTGCATAGGTGCGGTATAGTACCTATGCAAACTTTTT
>JAGZWL010000130.1:0-2805 GCA_018378955.1 Atopobium sp.
CCTGGCGTACAGCGTTTGTTGCCAGAGGAATGTAGTCCTCTTTGCCAGTGACGTTGAAGATAATGGAAGCGGAGTCGCCAGCTGCAAAAACGCCAGGCTCACTGGTGCGCATGTACTCATCAACCTTAATGGCGCCGTTAGGAAGCATATCAAGCTGGCCGTCAAAGAGGTCAGTACGAGGTAGGAAGCCAATGCCCAGAATTGCGTAATCTGCAGTATAGGAACCCTTATCGGTAACAACGGTGACAGAATCGCCATTGTCCTCAAAGCTCATGACCTTCTCGCCAAGTGCAAGCGTGACACCGTGCTCTTTGTAAGCAGCCTCAACCTGATCGGTGATTGCCTTATCAAAGTTCTTTGCAAGAACGCGAGGAAGCATGTCGATGAGAGTGACGTCCTTCTGACGCTCGGAGAGCTGCTCTGCAAGCTCAGCGCCGATGTAGCCAGCGCCGATGACAATGGCGGACTTGGAAGATGCCATGGTGTCGTGAATACGGCGTCCGTCTGCCCAGTTCTTGCACTGAAGAACGCGAGGTCCGTCAATACCAGGCAGTGGTGGAACAATTGGCTTAGAGCCAGAGGTAACTACGAGGTAATCAAAGTCATCCTCAAAAGTCTCTCCGGTCTTAAGGTCTTCCCACGCAACGTGCTTGGTCTTAACGTCTGCAGAAGTGACGTTGGTGGTCATGTGAACGTGAGCACCAGCTTCTGCAAGGGCTTCTGGAGAACTGTAGAACATCTTGTTAGGATCGCTTACGTGGTCACCTACCCAAAGAGCAATGCCGCAAGACAGGAAGGAAACCGTGTCATTACGCTCAAAGACGTGGACCTCCCAATCTGGGTGTGCACCCAGGATTGAAGAAGTGGCAAAAACGCCTGCGTGGGTACAACCGATAACTGCAACTTTAGCCATAGAAACCCCTCTGTTAAATGCTACTAATGACTAACATTAATTGTTACTTTGACAGTGGCATTATGCCACATTCTGTTATCGAGAAGAGCGTCATTCTTGAACGTTCTTTAATAAATCGAATATTTGGGGTTCGTGAAGCAATTTGGTTAAAAGAAAGGCATCTATCAAATCCTGATAGATGCCTTGACCTTACAATTCTTTGTAGATTTCTTTTCCGATGCGATTTACCACACCCACAACAAGAGCATTTCCCATACAGAATGCACGATTATTGTCGCTCATTCCTGTATTAGTCCAACCTTTAGGAAAACCCTGAAGCTGATCAAGTTCATCAGGAACAAGTCTACGATACCTCTCGCCTACTTTAATGATGTGTTTAAAGCGAGAAGGACTTGCTCCTCCTTCTCCTGTAAGAATTGTTCTTGAAGGATTAGTGAGAAGGTCTGGGAATGCCATGGAGCCTTCAGAGTAAAAATAGGTTTGACCTGTGTACTTATTGACGCGCTCTTCACGTTTTGACCCCTTAAGGTATTCCCAGCGGGAAAGCTGTGAATTATCAATAAAGTAGTTCTCTGGGATTTCGCTTTCTGGAGAAAGAACATCTCCCAGTGTTTTAAATTGACCCTTATAAACTTCTTCAACTTTACAGGTGATAACACGGTTATCTACCATCACGCCAGCGTCTAAAAATGGAGATGTTTTAGACCGCTCAGAATTAAAGTCTTTTGTAGCAACAAACGGATCTTTAGGAATATCAACATAAGATATATTGCCCACAGGATTAAAAGGAAATGCTCGGGACATAATTCCTGAAGTTAAGCGTTCTGAAAGCTCCCAGTTAGCATTTCTACGTGCGAGAATATATACACGTTTTCTTCTTTGTGAAAAGCCGTATGCCGCACTATTAACCACACGCCATTCAACGCAATATCCCAGGCTCGCAAGACAGCTAAGAATAATTGCAAAATCTCTACCACGCTGAGATGCGGGACTTTTAAGAAGACGATCAACATTCTCTAAAAGACACCACTCTGCATTCTCAGGAGACTTATCTAATTGAATTTTTAGGAATTTGTAAATGTCCCACCATAGAACACCCTTTTTCCCTTCAATACCTCCCGACTGAGATAAAGGTTTAGCAACCGAGTAATCCTGACAAGGAAATCCGCCTACGACCATATCGACCGAAGGAATATCGCGTAGACCCTGCTCATACTCATTAAGAACTTTATTAATGTCCTCATTTACGACTGATTCATTGCCAAAATGAGTTCTATAACAATTTGCGGCAAACTGTCTTGTAGGAGATCCTGGTGGTTCCCACTGATTTGCCCATATAGTTTTAAACGTTCCTGCTTTTGGCAGGTTATTAGCTTTATTAGAAGAGTCTTTATAACCCTCTAAGCCAAGTCTAAATCCACCGACTCCTGCAAAGAGCTCGGCTACAGTAATTGCTTTGGCCACGTTTCTCCTATCGCTGCTGTGGACCAATTTTGTGTTTACTATACTAACCGATCAACCGGACAAAAAGTCAGTCTAATTCAGATAGCCAAATAGATCAACTCAATCTTTAAGGGATAACCCTTCAGATATTTTTTCTGCAAGATAAGAGCTATTCAACCAAAAACACTTTTTAACCTCAGGTTTTCCATATGGTTGAGGTTTTGTATCAAGCTTGTTTCTGGCATGAGGTCTTACATGACAACATTTATTTTCAGACGCCTTGACACTTATATCAGCTCGTCCATTTTTAATATTCTTTTGCATCTGAAGGTAGCATTGTTCCGCAAACATCAAATCAGAGTCAGGCATTTGCCAGAGCAAAATATTTGAGAGAACAAAATCACCCGCTGGGTTTTCTCTATAAATTACAAATAAATATTTACATAAAA
>JAGZWL010000131.1:0-2790 GCA_018378955.1 Atopobium sp.
TAACGCCAGCCTGGAGAAGCTCAAGGTCTGCTGCCTCTACGTTGCCTGCGACACCGTAAACAACAGCGCCTGTCTCCTTGTTACGATAAAACTTTGCGTCGATCATTTTTTCTCCTCTCACGACATCCGAAGATGTCAGAATTTCTTAGCAAGTTCTACTTAAATAGTAACAGTTATTACTTAAGAGTAACCTGCAAATTTAGAATAGACAGAATCTAAACAATCTGTGCGTATCCACTTTGGCCAATAAAATCTTTGAGCTCCGTCAAAAGAACCATGCTGCGTCCATCAATTCTGGTAGGAATTTCCATGCGCATAACATCGCCCATGTCTGTTTCTACCCTAATCTCAATACAGTCCATACCGGGATAGCGCGAGAAGATCTGTCCAAGTGTCTCGATAGCCTGTCTTTGAAGTTGAGAAGCAGGCATATGTATAACGAGTGTCTTTGGTGTGTTGTTAGCACTGTTAAGCTCAATAGGATTAACTTCTTGAGCAATAACCTGGTCTCCTCTATCAGAGCGCTCAAGCTTTCCAAGAACAGAAATGAAGATGTCGCTCTGGCTCTCACCAGTCTCTGGGTCAACATCTCCAGCAAGAAGTCTTGCAGCCTTCTTGTAGAGCTTAGGGAACTTGACAATAGTGACACTACCCTCCATGTCTTCAAGCGTAACAATTGCCATTGGGTCGCCGTTTTTAGTAGTGCGCTTCATAACATTAGTAACCATGCCCGCAAAGCGAATAGGTTTACCTTCTGGAACTTTAAACTGCTGAGACATAGCACCGTTAGGAAGCTGAACCTCTACATTCTCTTCAATTTCTGCAAGGGCATAATCTCTGCTCTTAGCAAGGGCATACTCGTATGGACGAAGTGGATGATCAGAGACATAAATGCCTAAGACCTCGTACTCTTTAGTAAGCTTGAATCGCCTATCCCACTCAACGCCATCTGGCTCTGGGACAATATCGCTAAAACCAGAACCCTCTACTTCTGCAAACATATCAAACATAGAGAACTGACCAACAGCCTTATCTTTTTGACGCTTAGTGGCAGCATCGATAATGTTTTGTGGATTGTTCTTATCCACAAAACTCATCATCTGCATACGGGTATAGCCTGTTGAGTCAAAAGCTCCTGCCTTGATAAGAGCTTCAACAACGTTGCGTTTTGCCTGGCTTGCATCAACACGATCGACAAAATCGTGAATGTTGGCAAAAGGACCACCTTTTTGGCGCTCAAGCATAATGGCTTCACCAACACCAGCTCCTACGCCGCGAATTCCCGCAAAGCCAAAACGAATGCCCTCTTTAGTAGCCGTAAAGTCTTTACCGGACTCGTTAATATCTGGCGGAAGAATCTTGATGCCCTCATGACGGCAAGCGCTTACGTAGTGGACAATCTTATCCGTCTTGCCCATGTACGAGGTAAGAACTGCTGCCATAAACTCATGTGGATAATGCGCTTTAATCCATGCGGTCTGCATAACAAGAATGGCATAACCAGCAGAGTGGGACTTGTTGAATGCATAAGATGCAAACTCAAGAACATCGTCCCAAATGCTTTCTGCAACCGAGCGATCAAATCCGTTACGAACTGCGCCGTTTTTCCAGTGAGCCTCCATGGTCTCATCAGTACCGTCATCCCAGTGCTGGACAACTTCCTGCATGAGTTTGATCTTCTTTTTTGCTACTGCTTTTCTTACCTTGTCAGACTCGCCTGCGGTAAAACCAGACATCTTCATAGAAATCTGCATAACCTGCTCTTGGTAGACCATGGTTCCATAGGTTTCTTCCAAGATATCGTGAAGACGTGGATCGTAATCTTTGACTTCTTCTCTACCGTTCATACGGTTGATATAGCTGGTAACCATACCTGCGTTAAGAGGACCAGGACGATAAAGAGCGATAAGTGCGACGATGTGCTTATATTCTGTTGGTCTCATGCCCTTAATGGTTGCAGTCATACCTGCAGACTCAACCTGGAAAACACCAGCAGTTCTGCCTTCTCTAAGAAGTCTATAAATTTCTGGATCAGTAAACGGAATGTTATCTACATCGATATCAATACCGTAGTTATCCTTCACGTTTTTGATTGCACGAGAAATAACCGTTAGGGTTCTCAGTCCCAAGAAGTCCATCTTAAGAAGGCCCATGTCTGCGACAGAGTGGCCCTCGTACTGCGTAATTTCTACGCCGCCCTTGGTATCTACCTTGGTAGGAACGTGGTCATTTACAGGCGTAGGAGCAATCAAGACTGCACAAGCATGCACACCCTCACCACGATGCAAGCCCTCAATAGACAGAGCTGCATCAATGATTCTTCTAGCATCAGGGTCATTCTCGTACGCATCTTCAAAATCAGCAGAATACTGATCAGCGCCTTTTTGGCCTTCTTGAGCCTTATGAAGAACAAACTTAAGGTGAGCGTTAGGATCTCCTGGAATCATCTTAGAGAGGCGCTGACCCATATAAACGGGGTAACCCAGAACGCGGCACGCGTCATTTATTGCCTGTTTTGCCTTGATGGTCGAGTACGTAATAACATGAGAAACACGCTCAGATCCATAAATCTGACGAACATGTTCAACAACCTCAAGACGACGCTCATCGTCGAAGTCCATATCAATATCTGGCATCTCTGAACGCTGTGGAGACAAGAACCTCTCAAACATGAGGCCATTCTCAAGAGGGTCAAACGAGGTAATATCCATAGCGTATGCAACAATAGCGCCTGCTGCAGAACCACGACCAGGGCCTACGCCAATACCATTCTCTTTTGCCCAGCGAACA
>JAGZWL010000132.1:0-2775 GCA_018378955.1 Atopobium sp.
CGTCCTCTTAAACTTGACGAAGAAGAGGTTGATGAAGATGTCTTTGAGGAGCAGCAGGACAGTAATCACTAACCTAGCGCGTAGTAGTTTTACTTCTCATAACAAAAGCCGACAGATTGTATCTGCCGGCTTTTTCTTTAAACAATATGTCTCAAGCAAAACTCTGAGACACTACTCCTTCAGCGCCAAGTGCTTACTCCCCCAGTGCCCACGTAAGGAATCGCGAGAAACCCGCCTCATCGTTAGTGAGTGTGATATAGGTTGCTGCCTCAAAATCTTCACGACGAGCGTTAGCAACTGCCGTACCCATTCCTGCGGCGGAAAGCATAGCAACGTCATTAAGCGAATCGCCAAAAGCTGCAGCATTATCCGTTGAAATGCCAAGATGATTGCAGAGCCACTGAAGTGCAGCACCCTTTGAAGTGCCGTCGGCCAGGATTTCCATTCCCATACTCATGGAAGCTGTGCCGCTGAGTCCCTTTACCGAAGCTACAGCATCTGCTACAAGTGCCTGGTATTTCTCGCCTTCTGAAACAGACCAGTAGGAACCAAGACGCTCAATGGTAGTAACGCCTTCAATAAACTCCTCAACACTTTGATCAAAGGGGGTGCGAGAACGCTGCATAAATGCTGCGTGATCTGCAGGAATACCCAGCTGAGAGATAAGATTGTGCCTTGAGCGCTCCAGATAAACACCACCGTCTGCAAAGATGTCAAAAGTCACAGGATAGTCCTTAAGCTTTTTATACAACTCAAGTGCCTGCTCTTTTGTCACTGTAGACTCGTGAAGAACAGCCTGAGTGGAAAGATCTCTGATAACGGCACCGTCGCAAGAAACCACATACTTAGAAGCAGGATGGTTCACAACCTCTTTTGGAAGCACGTTAAACGCGCGTCCAGAACAAGGAACAAAGGGAATACCTAGCTCAGCCAGGCGATCCAACATTGCCATGTTTTTGACATCAGGAGATTTGTCAGTATGCAAAAACGTCTCATCCATATCGGAAAAGACAATATCTACTTTCAGATTTGATACATCTTGAGTGAGCCAAGACTGCTTTTGAGCAATGAGTTCTTCAGTTGAAAGCTCTGACAAAACACTACCTCTTTATGGACGATACATAAACGTGAAAACCTCTTCACGCTGCATATTTACTTGTACACCAAGCTTTTCTGAAACAGCATCAAGACGCTCTTTGAGGCTCAAGAAAGACTCAGCATCCTGAAGTTCAACCAACATTGTCATGGTAAAAATGCCAGATAAAATTGTCTGAGCAATATCAAGGATATTTGCGTTTGACTCAGCCAAAGTAGAAGAAATTGCTGCAACAATTCCAGGAGCGTCGCTGCCCAAAACAGTGACAACAGCACGATTTGCAGATGTTTCTGAAGCCATAATTTCCCATCTCTTGAACGGATGGGTTAATTATAAGCTACGCCTTTCCAATTTCTACGCCATAGCGCGAACTAAACACCTTTTGAATCTCGTCAACGGTGCAATTAAGTGCCGTAATAAGCTCGTAAAGACCGCGATTACTGGCCATCTTAAAAATTCTCTCATGAGAAACAGGTGGTTTCTTGTTGAGCGAACGCGCCTTATCAATACGAGCTCTAAACGTTTTAGCAATACTAAAGGAGTCTTTACAAGAACCTTCTCTAATAGCGTGTCTAAAATGAGATTCCTCAAGCGACGCATTATGAATATGGAACGTAATAAGCTCAATTTGAGGATAGGTATCAACAAGATTCATGGCCTCGTCGTGCGTCATAAGATCGCGTAGTCTGAATTCTTGATTAAGAGGAAATACAATCTGAACAGGATGTTTTTGCCCAATAGGAGACAAAACGTAGGCCGGAGTAGGCTCCGAAACTACATTTTCAACAAGACATACGCCCTGACCTGGGTGAACGCAAAACTCGCCAACAGCCCGCATAACACCACTCCTCTCGGATAACAATAGTATACCATGAGAAGGGTGTTTTAAGCCAATGACCTGCAACTTTATAACTGGTCGCAGGTCATTCAATAACATAACAATATTTTATATAAGGAATCTAATCAATCATTGTGATGGACTCAATGACTGGTTGCTCTGAGGCAGGGATGGTCCCATTTGAATCGGTTGGAGTTACGCCTTTACAAATTGCATCGACAACGTCCATTCCACTTGTTACCGTGCCAAATGCAGCGTAATTTCCATTCAGAGTTGAGTTGTCTGCCTGCATGATAAAGAACTGTGAGCTTGCAGAGTTTGGATCTTGGGCGCGTGCCATGGAAATAGTTCCACGTGTATGCGAGATGTTATTCTCGACACCGTTTTTGGTAAACTCGCCCTTGATTTTATTCTCGGATCCACCCGAGCCATTGCCCTTAGGATCTCCACCTTGAATCATGAAGCCGTCAATAATGCGATGGAACGTAAGGCCATTATAGAAGCCTGACTCGGCAAGATGAGCAAAATTAGAAACCGTAATAGGTGCAACGTTTGCGTTAAGAGTTGCCTCGATAGTGCCGTAATCCTTCACCACAATACGAACATGGTGAATGCCCTTTGCATACGGGTCATCCGCTGCTACAGAATCAATGTAGCCCTTATTTTGTGAGCTCTGAGACTGCGTCTGTTGCGTCTGTTGCGTCTGTTGTGATTGCGAGCTTGCTTGTGACTGAGACTTATCAGCACCTCTCATAAGAGAGAAGAATATTGCTCCTACCGCAAGCACAACAATAACAACAACACCATACAGTCGGCGGTTCTTTGTTTGAAACACGCTATG
>JAGZWL010000005.1:0-38054 GCA_018378955.1 Atopobium sp.
GCAAGGGAAACGTGAGCGACGACCGTCCGGAACGCAGTCACGCCGGCGTGCAGCTGGTCTTCTCCGAGACAGGGGAGTCCGCAGACAGCGTTATTGAGCGCCTGGTCACGGACGCGCGAGAAGTTGGTCGCAAGGTATTTCTGGTCACGTCGGATAGGGACATTCGCGCTACGGCCGGCTTTGGCCCCGGCGAGGTCACGCGCATTGCTAGCGCATCACTGGTCCACGAGATTTCCCAGGCAGATAACGTTGTCGAAGAGATGCGTCGCGATCAGGTCAGTACGCGCATGACACTTGAAGACCGTATTTCTCCAGAACAGCGCGAGAAACTCTGGAAGCTCCTGGGCAAATAGGTAGCCAGGTCAGCGTCGCAAGCGCCCACGCGCTAATACGCCCGACGCGCCAATTTGACTGACGCGCCAATGCACTCGACGTGCCTGGGCGCAATCAGCGCGCCTGATTTCTGCAAAGAATCTGTAAATTCTGCCTGATAACAGCAAAGAATCTGTGGATTTGCCTGATTTTGTTAAAGAATCGGTGGCTTAAATACAGAATCTTTGCACTTTTCAGGCGGGCATTTCGTGACGTGACTTTTGAATCTGGTGTGGTTCATGGACGCTTTCATGGAGCCTGATTTTCTCGCCATGTCTGAATGATTTGCCGGAAAAGCTCACCGAGTCTGAGCGATTTGCCGGTTTTTCTCGCCAAGTCTGAGCTGTTTTACTCAGACATGATGTACTTTTCAGGCCGGCCAGACTTGATGGACAGCGAATTTGCACCAAGCTAGCGCCTACAGAAGGGAAGTGCTCCTACATGCTGCATCGACCAGTTTGTGTAGAAAAATTTCTCGAAAATTGAGACTAGACCAAAGCCAGAAAAGTCTATAGAATATCCTCTGCACTTGATGCCGCTATAGCTCAGCTGGTAGAGCAACTGACTTGTAATCAGTAGGTCCCGGGTTCGAAGCCTGGTGGCGGCACCACTTGAATTTTCAGCCAGGCATTGCCTGGCTTTTTTCGTGCGAATTTTAGGGCATTCGCGACGTATCGCGTATGGCTTCTATAGACAACCGTAAAAGCCCGTATGCGTCTGGCCAGAAACCCGCTAGGAGTTGTGGCGAGAAAATCGGTGGAGTTGTGACAAGAAACCCGCTTGAAGTTGTGGCCAGAAAACCGCATTGAATCGTGGCGAGAAAATCGCTTGTAATTGTGGAAAAAATTTGATAAGATACGCCCGGTTGGGTGGATTACGTTGACAAGATTTTTATTCAATCGTAATATTTTCCCGCTTGAGAGGTAATTGGAAGATCAACTAGACTTCCTGCGTACGTTAAACTGCAAGGTAAACAGCGTACACAATTGCTTCTAGAGTGCTTGAAAACGGCATTTGGGGATATGGCACAGCGGCAACTGCGGCGGACTGTAAATCCGCTCCCTCTGGGTTCCTTGGTTCGAGTCCAAGTATCCCCACCACGCCCGTGTAGCTCAGTAGGTAGAGCACTTCGTTGGTAACGAAGAGGTCACCGGTTCAAATCCGGTCGCGGGCTCCATGTTTCAAGCGGCATTTATGCCGGCGTAGCTCAGCTGGTTAGAGCACACGGCTCATACCCGTGACGTCACTGGTTCGAATCCAGTCGCCGGTACCAGACTCTTTACGGCGTACATGTCCTAGACATTTGCGCCGTTGAGTATAAACAGACGTTTTTTCACCACGGTCTAGCCCGAGGGTTAGTTCCAGAAGGAGGATTGGCAATGGCCAAGGAAAAGTTTGACCGCACAAAGCCACACGTAAACATCGGTACCATTGGTCACGTCGACCACGGTAAGACTACCCTTACCGCAGCAATCACCAAGGTTCTCTCTGAGACCGAGGGCTGCAAGGCAGACTATACCGCCTTCGAGAACATCGATAAGGCTCCAGAGGAGCGTCAGCGTGGTATTACCATTTCCGTTGCTCACGTTGAGTACGAGACTTGGGAGCGCCATTACGCTCACGTCGACTGCCCTGGCCACGCAGACTACATCAAGAACATGATTTCTGGTGCAGCTCAGATGGACGGCGCAATCCTCGTTATTGCTGCAACCGACGGTCCTATGGCTCAGACTCGTGAGCACATCCTTCTTGCACGTCAGGTCGGCGTTCCTTACATCGTCGTCTTCCTGAACAAGTGCGACATGGTCGACGATGACGAGCTCATCGACCTCGTCGAGATGGAGACCCGTGACCTTCTCTCCGAGTACGACTTCCCAGGCGATGACCTTCCAATCATCCGTGGTTCCGCTCTCGGCGCTCTTAACGGCGAGGAGAAGTGGGTTGAGTCCATCCGTGAGCTCATGCACACTGTTGACTCCTACATCCCAACACCAGCTCGTGACAACGAGAAGCCATTCCTGATGGCAATCGAGGACGTCATGACCATTTCTGGTCGTGGTACCGTTGCTACCGGCCGTGTTGAGCGTGGTGAGCTCAAGCTCAACGATCCAGTCGAGATCGTTGGTATTAAGCCAACTCAGAACTCTGTTGCTACCGGCATTGAGATGTTCCGTAAGACCATGGACTTCTGCGAGGCTGGCGACAACGTTGGTATTCTTCTTCGTGGTGTTAAGCGCGAGGACATCGAGCGCGGTCAGGTTCTCTGCAAGCCTGGTACCGTTACTCCACACAAGAAGTTCACCGGTGAGGTTTACGTTCTTACTAAGGAAGAGGGCGGCCGTCACACTCCATTCTTCTCTGGTTACCGTCCACAGTTCTACTTCCGTACAACTGACGTAACCGGCGACATCTACGAGCTCACCGATGCAAACGGTGGCAAGGTAGAGATGGCTATGCCTGGCGACCACATCACCGTTGGTTGCGAGCTCATTCACCCAATCGCTCTTGAGCAGGGTCTGAAGTTCGCTATCCGCGAGGGTGGCCACACCGTCGGCGATGGCCGTGTTTCCACCGTCATCGAGTAACTTTTTTAAAGTTGCTAACTTGCCCGGCGTGCTTTTTGCGCGCCGGGTTTTTTGTCGAAAAAATATGTGAACGCCTAGAGTAATTAGAGAAAAGTATTGACATCTCTGGGTAGTGGGTGCTAACCTAAGCAACCGCGTCACATTTCGAGAATACATCTCGTGACCGTGTTCAGGAGGATCAATGCGTACACTCGTTACTCTCGCCTGCACTGAGTGCAAGCGTCGTAATTACACTACGGACAAGAATAAGTCCAACAACCCAGATCGTATGGAGTTGAAGAAGTACTGCCCATGGTGCCACAAGCACACGGTACATCGCGAGACCCGCTAGGCTAGGTGGGTTCGTTCTAGGCCAGTAGCTCCAATGGTAGAGCGGCGGTCTCCAAAACCGTTTGTTGAGGGTTCGAGTCCTTCCTGGCCTGCCAGATAACTTCACCGGCCTTCCCATAAGGGTTGGCCGGTTTGTATGTAGGTATAACATCCAAGGGAGCGTAGGATGGCAAATAAGGAGCGCAATAAGAGGAGCGCACGTAAGGCTCGCGCAGAAGAGCGCGCCCAGCGTGAGGCCCTTCAGACTGAAGCTACTCCTGAAGCTTCTGCTAAGGCCACTAAGGTCGAGGCAAAGAAGCAGGAGAAGTCCATTCAGCGTAACGCTAACCCTGGCTTCTTTGGCCGCCTGGGTGCTTATTTTGCAGGCGTTCGTACAGAAATGCACCGCGTTGTGTGGCCTTCAAGCTCTGAGCTTGCTGGTTTCTCTGTAGCCGTAATTGCAACAATCATTTTCTTTGGCTTGGTAACTTGGCTGGTTGATACTGGCATTGTTGCTGGTCTCGTCGCCTTTACTGGACTGAGGGGATAATCAATGGCTAAGCGCTGGTATGTAGTTCACACCTATTCAGGTTATGAGAACAAAGTAAAGACAGACCTTGAGCACCGTATTGAGACCTATGGCCTTGAGCGTGCTGTTGTTGATATTCAGATTCCTACTGAGGAAGTTACTGAGGTCAAGGACGGCGGCAAGCGCGAGACCAAAGAGTCCAAGGTTTTCCCAGGTTACGTTCTTGTTCGCATGGAGCTGGATGACAATACTTGGGCTGTTGTTCGCAACACCCCAGGCGTAACTGGTTTTGTTGGCATTGACGGCAAGCCAGTTCCTCTGCGTCGTGATGAGTTCGATAAGATCATGCGCCGCGGCGGTATGAAGACGGGTGGCCCTGTACCTAAGCGTACAGCAACCAATATTGAGGTCGGTCAGGCAATTCACGTTCTTTCTGGTCCTCTCGCTGACTTCGACGGAACTGTTTCTGAGGTCAACGCAGAGTCCGGCAAGATCAAGGTTATGCTCACCATCTTTGGTCGCGAGACTCCGGTTGAGCTCACCATGGATCAGATTTCCCTGATAGACTAGTAACTAACGGCTTATCCCGCACTTCTCGTCCCTTGTGGATTGCTTCTCGGGAGTGCGCGAGAATAGACTCAAACGTATTCAAACAGGAGGCTTAACATGCCCGCAAAGAAGGTTGTTAACTTTATTAAGCTGCAGATTCCTGCAGGCCAGGCAAACCCAGCTCCTCCAGTAGGACCAGCTCTGGGTGCTGCACAGGTCAACATTATGCAGTTCTGCCAGGCATTCAACGCTGCAACTCAGGACAAGGCTGGCGACATCATCCCAGTCGAGATTTCTGTTTACGAGGATCGTTCCTTTGACTTCGTAACCAAGACTCCACCAGCAGCTCAGCTCATCAAGAAGGAGCTTCACCTCAAGGGTGGTTCCGGTGTTCCTCAGCGCGATAAGGTTGGCCAGCTCTCCCAGGAGCAGCTCACCAAGATTGCTGAGATCAAGATGCCTGACCTCAACGCAAACGACATTGAGGCTGCAAAGAAGATCGTCGCTGGTACCGCTCGTTCCATGGGTGTAACCATCGCCGAGTAGTGTTTACTCCCGTCAGCCATTTGTGTGGCTGACGGTTGTTTTGTCAGAGCATCCGACGTTAGTGCACATAGTTGGGTTTCTCGCCAAGAGGGCGTAACTATGGACGGAAGATGCAGGAGTGGGAGGGCAGACGCCCGCTAACCACAGGAGGTACATAATGCCTAAGCACGGAAAGAACTACAAGAATGCAGTTGCCAAGGTAGACGGTGCAAACCTCTACAGCCCAAAAGAGGCAGTAACCCTGTCTAAGGAGCTTGCAACTGCTAAGTTTGACGAGACCATTGAGGTAGCAATTCGCCTTGGTGTCGATACTCGTAAGGCTGACCAGAACGTTCGCGGTTCCATCTCTTTGCCTCACGGCACTGGTAAGTCCGTTCGCGTTGCAGTCTTCGCAGAGGGCGAGAAGGCCCGCGAGGCTGAGGCAGCTGGCGCTGACATCGTCGGTGGCGACGAGCTCATCGCAGAGGTCGAGAAGGGCATGCTTGACTTTGACGCAGCAATCGCAACCCCTCAGATGATGGGTAAGGTTGGTCGTCTTGGTCGTGTTCTTGGTCCTCGTGGCCTTATGCCTAACCCTAAGCTCGGCACCGTTACCATGGATGTTGCAAAGATGGTTAACGAGCTCAAGGCTGGTCGTGTTGAGTATCGTGCAGACCGTTTTGGTATCTGCCACGTTGCAATCGGCAAGGCTTCTTTTGAGGTCCAGCAGCTTGTTGAGAACTATGGCGCACTTCTCTCTGAGATTATTCGTGTCAAGCCATCCAGCGCTAAGGGTAAGTACGTCAAGACCGTTGCTATTTCCTCTACTATGGGCCCTGGCATCAAGGTTGATCCAACCAAGGTTCGTAACCTCATGGAGGACTAAGCTTTACGCTTAGAAGTACCTAGCACGCTTAATCCGGTATCTGCTTGCAGGTACCGGATTTTTCTTGCAGCGTGCATGCGGTGTAGACGTGGACTCGGCTTGCAACGCGCGTGCGGCTTGAGGCGTGGACTCGGCTTGCGGCATGCGTGCGGCTGATGTGTGTGGCTGAGTTGTGCGTAGCAGCTTAGCCGCCCTTCTCGTCAAATTTTTGTGAAGAGAAAGAAATTGTGCACTCAACCTTGACTTAGATAGTTTTTTGCTGCACAATATCCAACGCAAGACAGACGTCTTGTAGTTGCACGTTCGCTGCCAAAGACAGCCGGCGCCTTGAATCCAAGGCTTAATGGGAATTCCCGCCTGCCGAGGTGGTCTTGAGATTAGTACATCCAGACCCCGCTTTGGTTGCCAAAGTGGGGTCTTTTCATGTGAGGGCCGCACCTGTTGGCGCTCGTGCCCGAGACATGATAAAGGAGGTGTACTACATGCCAGCTCAGTCTAAACTTGATTTGCTCGAGAAGGTTTCCGCTTCTCTCGACAACTCCAAGGGCCTGTTTGTTATCGACTATCGTGGTCTCTCCGTAAAGGAGACTCAGGAGCTTCGCCGCGCACTTACCGCAGCAGGCGCTCACATGAAGGTCTATAAGAACAACATCGTCAAGATTGCTCTTAAGAACGCTGGTATGCCAGAGATTGACGAGATGCTCGCCGGTACCTGCGCATACGTTTTCTATGAGAATGATCCTGTCGAGGCCGCTAAGGTCATCAAGGATCAGGCCAAGAAGCTCAAGAAAGTTGAGTTCATTGGTGGTATCGCTGATGGTCAGGCACTTACTGCTGACGAGGCAAAGGCTTACGCAGATCTTCCTTCTCGCGAGGAGCTCATTGCAAAGCTTGTCTTCGTTGTTGCAAGCCCACTTACCGGTATTGCACAGGTTTGCGCTGGTCCAGCTCGTGGACTCGCAACCGCTCTTTCTGCAGTCGCAGATCAGAAGAACGCTGCATAAGCAACGTTTTGTTGTACCCGCGCATTGGCGCAAACCGCGTGAGAGTGTAGACGCACTTAAACGCACACATACAAGCCGGGCTTTTGCCCAGATGCAGCACAAAGGCTGCATCGTTTAAAAAGGAGAATTGACATGGCTGTCACTAAAGATGAGATCATTGAGGCCCTTAAAGAGATGCCAGCACTCGAGCTTTCTGAGCTCGTTCACGAGCTTGAGGACGTCTTTGGCGTTTCCGCTGCTGCTCCTGTAGCTGTCGCTGCTGCTCCTGCAGCTGGTGGCGCTGCTGAGGAGGCAGAGGAGAAGACCAACTTTGACGTTGTCCTCGAGGGCTTCGGCGACAACAAGATCGGCGTCATCAAGGTTGTCCGTGCTCTTACCAACCTTGGTCTCAAGGAGGCAAAGGAGGTCGTCGAGGGTGCTCCTAAGGCAGTCCTCGAGGGCGCTAAGAAGGAGGACGCTGAGGCTGCTAAGGCTCAGCTCGAGGAGGCTGGCGCTACCGTCACCCTTAAGTAAGTCCATCCTACATTGCTTACTGGAGAGGTCAGACTTCGGTCTGACCTCTTTTTTTGTTTGCCTGGCGAGAAACCCGTGCGCTCGCAGCGCATGAAGCTGAGGTGCTTTTACAGCAGCCTGAAAAGTGCATCAAGTCTGAGTGATTTGCCGGATTTTCTCGCCATGTCTGAGCTATTTGCCTGTTTTTCTCGCCTTGTCTGAGTACTTTTGCTCAGACTTGGTGTGCATTTCAGGCTCATAAATCCTGCGTGATTGCTCTAGCTTACTGCGTGACATGCCCTAGTTTTTCTCGCGCCTGATTTCTACAAAGAATCTGTAACTTTTGCCTAAAATTGCAAAAGAATCTGTGGATTTGCCTGATTTTGCAAAAGAATCGGTGGCGCAAATACAGATTCTTTGCACTTTTCAGGCGCGTGCAGCAAAAGGTCGGCGCGTGTGGCGAGAAACCCGTGCGCTCGTACCCGCGCCCGGCGAGAAACCCGTGCGCTCGCAGCGCATGAAGTACCGTGTGGAGCACGGCGGCAGGGGAGCGCCGCTCACCGAAAGCTATTTCAGTCTCCGTGGACCTTCTCCACAAAATCTTCACAACTAGAAAAGACGAGTTAGTCAAGGATTTACCTGCAACATAACGTTTGTGCAGTTGAAAAACATAAACGCGATAATATAGTCAAAACGTCTTAAAAAATCAAGTGTTTTTCTGTTGACGCGCATTAAAATCTTGACTAAATTACTAGGTTGCGACAATTGCCACCTTCCACCCTTTTGAAGGAGGACAACCTGGTGTCTACCGCTAAAAAGACTTCCCTCACCACGCCTCAGGCGCATACTGGACGCAGGACGTTCAGTAAGATTCCCGCAGCTATGGAGCTGCCAAATCTGATTTCTGTACAGAAGGAATCATTTGAGCGCTTTATGGGAGAGGGCCTTGCAGAGTCCTTCGCTGAGTTCTCGCCAATTGAGAACAGCGCTGGAACCATGCAGGTCACCTTTGGTGACCATCAGTTCGGCGACCCTGCCAATTCAATGGCTGAGTGTCGTGCAAAAGACATTTCATATCAAGCACCTCTTTTTGTTGACGTCCGTTTTGTCAACAAAGAGACTGGTGAGATGAAGGAGCAGCTTGTCTTCATGGGTGATTTCCCACTGATGACTGAGCGCGGTACCTTCATCATCAACGGTTCTGAGCGTGTTGTGGTTTCACAGCTCGTCCGTTCACCTGGCGTGTACTTCTCGTCAGAGATGGACAACGGTGTTCTGGTCCACAAGTCTCAGTTCATTCCTGCACGTGGTGCATGGCTTGAGTTTGAGGTTGATAAGCGCGGCCACCTGGTCGTCTCCATTGACCGCAAGCGCCGCCAAAGCGCTACTGTCTTCCTCCGTGCACTTGGCATTGCTGTTACCGATGACGAGATCCTCTCGCTTCTTGGTGACTCCGATGTTGTTCGCAACACACTTGAGCGTGATGTTGCAACCACACGTGAGGACGCTCTTATCGAGATTTATCGTCGTCAGCGTCCAGGCGAGCCACCAACTGTTGACTCTGCCCGTTCTCTGCTTGACGGCCTCTTCTTCAACGAGCAGCGCTATGACCTTGCTCGCGTTGGTCGTTACAAGATCAACAAGAAGCTTGAGGAAGAGATTCCTGCAGACGTTCGTGTCCTTACCAAAGAGGACATTGTCGCAGCTCTTCAGTACCTTCTTGCAGTTCATGCAGGTGATGAGTCTAAGCACCTTGATGACATTGACCACTTTGGCAACCGCCGCGTCCGTACCGTTGGCGAGCTGGTCCAGAACCAGTTCCGCATTGGTATGAGCCGCATGGAGCGCGTTGTTCGTGAGCGCATGGCATCTCAGGACGCAGACGACATCACTCCACAGTCTCTGATCAACATCCGTCCAATTGTTGCTGCAATCAAGGAGTTCTTCGGTTCTTCTCAGCTTTCGCAGTTCATGGACCAGGCAAACCCACTTGCTGGTTTGACCCACAAGCGTCGTCTTTCTGCTCTGGGACCTGGCGGTCTTGCAGGACACAAGTCCGGCTCCAGCCGTCGTACCAACGTTCCTACCGCAGTCCGCGACGTTCATAACTCGCACTACTCCCGTATGTGCCCAATCGAGACTCCTGAGGGACCAAACATTGGTCTTATCGGCTCTTTGGCACTGTACGCTCACGTAAATGAGTACGGCTTTATCGAGGCTCCTTATCGTAAGGTCACGGACGGCGTTGTCTCTGACGACATCGTTTGGATGACTGCAGACGAGGAGGAGAATCACATTATTGCTCCTGCTAACACCCCAATTGACCCTAAGTCTAAGAAGTTTGTTGAGGTTGACGCAGACGGCAAGATTGTTAATGCAGACCGCGTTATTGCACGTACCCGCGACTTCGACGGTTCCTTCGGTGCACCTGCACAGGTTCCTGTTGAGGACGTTGACTACATGGACGTTTCTCCACGTCAGCTTCTCTCCGTCGCAGCTAACCTCATTCCATTCCTTGAGCACGACGATGCAAAGCGTACCCTCATGGGTGCAAACATGCAGCGTCAGGCAGTGCCTCTGATCCAGTCCCACGCTCCATTTGTTGGAACTGGTATGGAGGGTCGCGCAGCTCAGGACTCTGGCGAGCTTATTTGCGCAGAGTTTGCCGGCGAGGTCACCGAGGTAGACGCAGCTCACGTTGTCATCTACTCCGATGAGCACGGTTCTCAGCGCTACGATCTTCCTAAGTACGAGCGCTCCAACCAGTCCACGTGCATCAACCACCGTCCAATTGTCACAGTTGGACAAAAGGTCGAGAAGGGCCAGCCAATTGCAGACGGTCCATCTGTTGACCACTCTGAGCTGGCGCTTGGTGCAAACCTTACCGTTGCTTACATGCCATGGGAAGGCTACAACTACGAGGACGGTATTATCGTCTCCGAGCGTGTTGTTCAGGAAGACCTTCTGACCTCCGTTAACATTTCCCGCCACGAGATTGATGCTCGTGACACCAAGCTTGGTGCTGAGGAGATTACCCGCGAGATTCCAAACCTTGGTGAGGACATGCTTGCAAACCTCGACGATGACGGTATCATTCGCATCGGCGCTGAGGTTGGCCCTGGCGATATTCTGGTTGGTAAGGTCACCCCTAAGGGCGAGACTGCTCTGACCGCAGAAGAGCGCCTGCTTCGCGCAATCTTCGGTGCTAAGGCACACGATGTTCGCGATACGTCCCTTAAGATGCCACACGGCTCCTATGGCCGCGTTGTTGACGTTGTCCGCTTCAGCCGTGAGGCTGGAGACGACCTGCCTCCAGGAGTAAACGACCTGGTCCGCGTCTTTGTTGCTCAGCGCAGAAAGATCCAGCAGGGCGATAAGATCGCTGGTCGCCATGGTAACAAGGGTGTTATTTGTAAGGTTCTCCCTGTTGAGGACATGCCTTACATGGCAGATGGTACCCCAGTAGACGTTATTCTCGACCCACTGGGCGTTCCTTCCCGTATGAACGTTGGTCAGCTGCTTGAGTGCCACCTTGGCTGGGGCGCTGCACATGGTTGGGATGACGATGACGCAGATTCCAAGCGTTACGTTGAGGGCCCAATCCCTGTTGCAACACCACTCTTTGACGGTGCTACTGATGAGTCCGTTGCAGAGATTGTTCGCCGCACCAACATCAACATGATCAACAAGGCTCTCAAGGAGTACGGCGAGAACATGCGTGAGGAGTTTGTTCCACAGCTCAACGAGCGTGGTAAGACTACCCTCTACGATGGTCGTACCGGTGAGGCTTTCAAGAGCCCAATTACCGTTGGTGTTTCTTACATTCTGAAGCTCGGCCACATGGTTGACGATAAGATCCACGCACGTTCAACTGGTCCTTACTCTCTTGTTACCCAGCAGCCTCTGGGTGGTAAGGCACAGTTCGGCGGTCAGCGCTTTGGTGAGATGGAGGTTTGGGCACTGTATGCATACGGTGCTGCTAACGTCCTCCAGGAGATCCTCACCGTTAAGTCTGACGACACCAACGGCCGTGTTAAGACCTACGAGTCCATTGTTAAGGGCGAGAACATTCCTACTGCAGGAATTCCTGAGTCCTTCAAGGTTCTGGTCAAAGAGATTCGCTCCCTGGCACTTGACATTGAGCCAATCTCCTACCGTAAGCGTGCAAATACCGCAAAGGTCACAGATCCTGAGGAGAAGAACGCTGTTGAGATCCTCAACGACCTTGGCTTCACTGAGGTAACCGCTTCCGACCTGTCCCAAGACGCTGAGGGTGCATCCGCACTTGTAGGCGACGCGACCACCGATAAGGAGTAGCGACTGTGGCAGATTTCGATTCCACTGAATTTGACGCTATTAAAATTTCTCTAGCGTCTGCTGATGATATCCGCGGTTGGTCCTATGGCGAGGTAAAGAAGCCTGAGACCATCAACTACCGTACCCTTAAGCCAGAAAAGGACGGTCTTTTCTGCGAGAAGATCTTTGGACCTGTAAGGGACTGGGAGTGCGCCTGCGGTAAGTACAAAGGCATTCGCTTCAAGGGCATTACCTGCGAGCGCTGCGGTGTTGAAGTAACCACCGCAAAGGTTCGTCGTGACCGCATGGGCCACATCGAGCTCGCTGCTCCTGTAAGCCACATTTGGTACTTCAAGAGCCCAACCAGCTTCCCTCTGGCACGTCTTCTTGACATCAAGAGCAAGGACCTCGAGAAAGTCCTCTACTTTGCATCTTACGTAATCACCAGTGTTGACACTGAGGCACGTGAGGCTGACGTAGACGATCTTCGTGAGGAGCTTGCAGCAGACCTCGAAGAGCTTGACGCAGAGCGTGACGATCAGATCGCACGTCTTCGCGAGCAGGGCCAGCCACAGGATGACGAGTTTGGCGATTTTGAGCCTCTTTCTGAGGACGAGATTCGTGCAGGCGTCGCTGATCTTGAGGAAGAGTACGAGGAAGAGAAGACACTTCGTCGTGAGGCTTTCGAGAAGTTCATGCAGCTTGAGACTAGAGAGCTCATCTCTGATGAGGGTCTGTTCTCCGAGCTTAAGCGCTACTACGGCATCTACTTCAAGGGTGGTATGGGCGCAGAGGCAGTCCGTGACCTTCTTTCCAACATTGACCTTGAGAAAGAGGCCAAGGAGCTCCGCGCTATTATCGCCAATGAGGATGCTCAGAAGCAGAAGCGCGAGAAGGCCATTAAGCGCCTTGAGATTGTTGACGCTTTCCTTAAGGGCGGCAACGATCCAGCTAACATGATCCTTGACGTTGTACCAGTTATTCCACCTGATCTTCGTCCTATGGTTCAGCTTGATGGTGGCCGTTTTGCAGCTTCTGACTTAAACGATTTGTATCGTCGTGTTATTAACCGTAACAATCGTCTTAAGCGCCTGCTTGACCTTGAGGCACCTTCTATCATTGTTAACAACGAGAAGCGCATGCTTCAGGAGTCCGTTGACGCTCTGTTTGACAACGGTCGCCGTGGTCGTCCAGTCACTGGTCGTGGTGGACGTCCTCTGAAGTCTCTTGCTGAGGCCCTTAAGGGTAAGCAGGGTCGCTTCCGTCAGAACCTTCTTGGTAAGCGTGTTGACTACTCTGGCCGTTCCGTCATTGTTGTTGACCCACACCTGAAGCTGCACCAGTGCGGTCTTCCATCTGCTATGGCACTTGAGCTCTTCAAGCCATTTGTCATGCGTCGTTTGGTTGAGCTCCGCAAGGTTGAAAACATTAAGGGCGCAAAGCGCGCTATTGACCGTGGTACTCCAGTTGTTTGGGACGTTCTGGATGAGGTCATTCAGGACCGCCTCGTTCTTCTCAACCGCGCACCTACCCTTCACCGTCTGTCTATCCAGGCATTTGAGCCAGTCCTTATCGAGGGTAAGGCAATCCACCTGCACCCTCTGGTCTGCGCACCATTCAACGCAGACTTCGACGGCGACCAGATGTCTGTCCACGTGCCACTTTCTACTCAGGCACAGACAGAGGCTCGCATTCTGATGCTCTCCAGCAACAACCTCAGAAGCCCTGCTTCTGGTAAGGTTCTGACCGTTCCTTCTCAGGATATGGTCTTTGGTGTCTACTACCTCACTTCCGAGAAGACCGGTGAAGACGCTAAGACTCTTACCTTTGCAAGCTTTGAGGATGCTCTTCTGGCTATTGAGGCTAACCGTGACCTTGATCTTCAGGCAAAGGTTGTTGTCCGCGTAAGCTCTAAGGATGCAAACGTTGCTGATAGCGATCGTGCTATCTTCCGCGTTATGACTGGCCGCGGTCAGTATGAGGACCTGGACGTTACTGAGGGCACCAAGCGTTTTGAGACCACTGTTGGTCGCATTATCTTCAACCGTCAGTGCCTGCCAGAGGATTACCCATACATCAACTACAAGATGGTCAAGTCCGACATTGGCATTCTGGTCAACGATTGCTGCGACCGTTATCCAATGGCTGATGTTGAGCCAATTCTGGACAACATCAAGAAGACTGGTTTCCACTACGCAACTCTTGCTGGTCTGACCGTTTCTGTTTGGGACGCTGTTATTCCTCCACACAAGCCACAGCTGCTTCAGGAGGCACAGGACCGCGTTGACCAGATCAACGAGTACTACGAGGACGGCTTCCTTTCCGAGCGAGAGCGTCACGTTGAGGTTGTTAACGCATGGACCGAGTGCACCGATCTTCTCGGCTCTGAGATGCTTACAGGCTTTGCAGAGAACAATCCAATTTACATGATGGCTGACTCTGGAGCTCGTGGTTCTAAGACACAGCTTCGCCAGCTTGCTGGTATGCGAGGCCTGATGGCGGATATGTCCGGTGAGACCATCGACCTTCCAATTAAGGCAAACTTCCGCGAGGGTCTTGAGCCTCTTGAGTACTTCATTTCTACCTACGGCGCTCGTAAGGGTCTGGTAGATACCGCTTCCCACACCTCCGACTCTGGTTACCTGACTCGTCGTCTTGTCGACGTTGCACAGGACGTCATTGTCCGCGAGGAGGACTGCGGTACTGATGAGGCAGTTACCTATCCTCTGATTAAGCCTGGTCAGACCTCTGTTGATACTGACCTGATTGGCCGCTGCACCCTTGAGGATGTCTGCGATCCAAACACTGGCGAGGTTCTTATCCCTGCTGGTGGCTATGTTGAGTCCAAGCAGGATCTTGAGCGTCTTGTTGAGCACGGCCTTGCTAAGGTTCAGCTCCGCGCGCTTCTGACCTGTAAGTCTAAGTACGGCGTCTGCCAGAAGTGCTACGGCTGGGATCTTTCCACCCGTCGTCCTGTCAACATTGGTACTGCAGTTGGTATTATCGCAGCTCAGTCCATTGGTGAGCCTGGTACTCAGTTGACCATGCGTACCATTCACTCCGGTGGTGTTGCAGGCGCAGACGATATTACGCAGGGTCTTCCTACCGTTGCTCGTATGTTCGACGTCGTCGGCAACGTCAACGAGAAGATTCTTGGTCGCGAGGCTGACCTGGCTCCTGTTTCTGGTGTTCTTCACATTACCCCAGAGACCACCGAGTACCTGCTGCGTATTGTTGATGCAGACGATGCTTCCCGTGTCATCGAGGAGTGGCGTGTACCTGCATCTGTCCGCTTCATGCCTGGCATTGAGGATGGCGTTGTTGTCCGTGCTGGTGACCAGATTACCCGCGGCTTCGTCAACTTCCGTATGCTTCGCCGACTCACAGACATTGAGTCCACTATGCACACCTTCGTTGAGTCCGTTAAGGACGTCTATACCTCCCAGGGTGTAGAACTCAACGATAAGCACATCGAAGTTATCGCACGTCAGATGCTTCGTCGTGTTCAGGTTACCAACCCAGGTGACTCTTCGTACCTGCTTGGTCAGTATGTGGACCGCTATGTCTTCGCAGAGACTGTCCAGAACATTGCCCTTGCTGGTGGTACTCCACCAGAGGCAGAGCCAGCAATCCTTGGTACTCTGAAGGTTGCAAGCTCTATCGATTCTTGGCTCTCCAGCGCATCGTTCATTCGTACTGCAGGCGTTCTTACCTCTGCAGCTATCGAGGGCGACGTTGACCACCTGCTTGACCTCAAGTCCAACGTTATTGTTGGTAAGCAGATTCCTGCAGGTACTGGTCTCTCCGCATACAACGATGTTGAGCTTACCTATCACGGCACCAAGATTGATGGCCCAACCTCTTCTCTTGCTAAGTCTCTTCCAGACTGGGCACCAGCAGAGCTTAAGGACATCGAGGAGCAGCTTCCTAAGCAACTTGACTGGGTCAACGAGGATTACAACGGTGGCGTTTACTCCAAGAATGGCCGCACGCTTTCAAGCGAGGACGCAAAGCTGTACCTCTTCGACGATCTTGGCGTGTCACAGCGTTGGACCAACAAGTTCAGCGAGGTTGGCATTGAGACCGTAGGCGATCTTATCGGTAAGACCGAGGAAGACCTGCTTCGCATCGATGGTATTGGTGCAAAGGCAATTGAGGAGCTTCGCGATGGCCTTGAGGCTCGTAACCTCCTCTACATCCTTGAGCCAGAAGAGGATGAGGCAGATTCTGAGGATCTTTCTCAGCTGCTCAACATGGTCTTCTCGCCAGAAGGCGATGGCGGCTTGATGCTGGGCTCTGCAGCTCCATCCACTCACTCTGATTACACCGAGACACTCATCGGTTCTTCTTCCGACGAGGTTAGCCCTGATGTAATCAACGAGGACCTTGGTTCTCTGGATGACCTTCTCAATCAGGTTGTCCGCATGGATGCTGAGGCAGACGGCGAAGACGAGTAAATAATCTCGCCTGATACATCAAACTTTTTCGGAGATTGACTCCGATACAGAAGAGGACTTCAGCCGTTAGCTGGAGTCCTCTTTTAGTTGGGCGTAGACGGGAGAGTATCGGTATATACTAATCTTTTATGAATTACGTTTGGTAAGTCATGAACTCTGCGACTCTCAAAAGATAGGAATAGCAATGGATAGTCATTCCCACGACTCTGAACAGTGCGAGCACACCCATTCTACGTGCGATTACGTTTCTGATCAGAAGCTGAACGAATACCTGGTAAACGACGACATCATCTATGATGCTACCCAGATTTTTGATGCACTGTCTGATTTCACGCGATTCCAGATTTTGGGCGCCCTGGTAAATGGCGAGAAAAGCGTAACAGAGCTGCAGGAAATGCTTTCGGTATCTCAGTCAGCAACTTCTCATCAGTTGCGTCTTTTGCGCGACCGCGGTCTTGTCAATGCAAAAAGAGATGGCAGAAAGGTCATCTACTCACTTGCAGATGAGCATGTCACAACGCTGATTCGTGTTGGCCTCGCACATGCCGCACACCTGTTGGGTCACTAGGGGATACCTGAGTTATTTATCGCTTTTTTTGGGGCTTCTTTCAGGCACACCGGGTTTCTCGCCAAATGTGGTTGGTAAAGAAGCTGCAAAGCGATTTTTGTTTCATCGTGTAATTTCTATGAAGTATGGATACGCCCGGCACAGTGGCTTGTTGACATGTGGCTTTCATCAGCGTAAAGTACTTCCCTGCGTAATTCCAAGGGGACAGTGCTGTGTCACCTTTCGAATATGTAAAACTGCAGGTAGATAGGTATAAGAAGGAGAAGATCTTGCCTACTATTAACCAGCTCGTACGTAAGGGCCGCGTGAGCGTCAAGTCAAAGTCCAAGAACGCCGCTCTTCAGCACAACCCACAGAAGCGTGGTGTTTGCACCCGCGTTTTCACCACTACGCCAAAGAAGCCTAACTCAGCACTCCGTAAGGTTGCTCGTGTTCGTCTTGTTAATGGCATTGAGGTAACCGCTTACATTCCTGGTGAGGGCCACAACCTCCAGGAGCACTCCATTGTTCTGGTTCGTGGCGGCCGTGTCCGTGACCTTCCTGGTGTTCGTTACAAGGTTGTTCGCGGTGCATTCGACTGCGCAGCAGTTCAGAATCGTGCTCAGGGCCGTTCCCGTTACGGCACTAAGCGTGCTAAGTAATCACGTCCACTACTCGAACTAGTTCTTAGGAGATTAATATGCCGCGTCGCGCAGCAGCAGTACGTCGTGAGGTTATGCCTGACGCCGTCTACAACAATCGTCTGGTAACCCAGCTCATTAACAAGGTCCTTCTCGACGGCAAGAAAGCAACCGCAGAGCGCATTGTCTACGGTGCATTTGACATCGTCGCAGAGAAGACTGGCGAGGATGCCCTCACTGTCTTCAAGAAGGCTATGGATAACATTCGCCCAACACTCGAGGTTAAGCCTAAGCGTGTTGGTGGCGCTACTTACCAGGTTCCAATGGAGGTCAACTCCCGCCGTGCAACTACTCTTGCTATCCGCTGGATGGTCACTTTCAGCCGTAGCCGTAAAGAGAAGACCATGGCAGAGCGTCTTGCAAACGAGATCATCGACGCAACTAACGGCGTAGGTGCATCCGTCAAGCGCCGCGAGGACCTGTACAAGATGGCTGAGGCCAACCGCGCCTTCTCCCACTACCGCTTCTAGTCGGAATTCAGGAGTAGCAAACAAATGGCTAAGACTAAGTACAATCTTAAAGACCTCCGCAACATCGGCATCATGGCTCACATCGATGCTGGTAAGACCACCACTACGGAGCGTATTCTTTACTACACCGGTAAGACCCACAAGATTGGTGAGGTCCACGACGGTGCAGCAACCATGGACTGGATGATTCAGGAGCAGGAGCGCGGCGTAACCATTACTTCCGCAGCTACCACTTGCTTCTGGAAAGACCATGTCATCCAGATCATCGACACCCCAGGCCACGTTGACTTTACCGCTGAGGTTGAGCGTTCTCTTCGTGTTCTGGACGGCGCAGTTGCAGTCTTCGACGCAGTTGCAGGCGTTCAGCCACAGTCCGAGACCGTTTGGCGTCAGGCTACCAAGTACGGCGTACCTCGTATTGCATTCATCAACAAGTTTGACCGCGTAGGCGCAGACTTCTTCCGTGCAATCCAGACCATGCGTGACCGCCTTGGCGCAAACGCAATTGCAGCTCAGGTCCCAATGGGTGCTGAGTCCAACTTCTGGGGTCTTATCGACCTTGTCACTAACACTGCATGGGACTTCAAAGAGGATGCTAAGGGCATGATTTACCCTGAGCCACTCGACGAGATTCCTGCTGAGTTTGTAGAGATTGCAGCTGAGAAGCGTGAAGAGCTTCTTGAGGCAGCTTCTGACTTCTCTGAGGAGCTCATGATGGCTGTTCTCGAGGGTGAAGAGGTTGACGTTGAGACCCTTAAGGGTGCTCTTCGTGCTGGCGTTCTTGCTGGTCAGATTAACCCTGTCTTTGTTGGTTCCGCTTACAAGAACAAGGGTATTCAGGAGCTTCTGGACGCAGTCATCGACTTCCTTCCAAGCCCTCTGGATGTTCCAGAGATTGATGGTGTCACTCCTAAGGGTGACGAGGCTGTCCGTCACGCAGACGTTAAAGAGCCATTCTCCGCTCTTGCATTCAAGATTATGACTGACCCTTATGTTGGTAAGCTTACCTACATTCGTGTTTACTCTGGTCAGGCTGAGGCAGGTTCTTACGTCTACAACTCCGTCAAGGACAACCGTGAGCGTTTTGGCCGCATCCTCGAGATGAACGCAAACGACCGTGTTGACCGTGAAGAGTGCTCCGCAGGCGACATCGTTGCATGCGTTGGTCTAAAGAACACCACTACTGGTGACACCCTTTGTGACGAGAAGAACCCAATCATCCTTGAGTCCATCAGCTTCGCAGATCCTGTTATCGACGTTGCTGTTGAGCCTAAGACCAAGGCTGAGCAGGAGAAGATGTCCATCGGCCTTTCTAAGCTGGCTGAAGAGGACCCAACCTTCCAGGTTCACACTGATCACGAGACTGGCCAGACCATCATTGCTGGTATGGGCGAGCTTCACCTTGAGATTATTGTTGACCGTCTCCGTCGTGAGTTTAAGGTTGACTGCAACGTTGGTAAGCCACAGGTTGCTTACCGCGAGACTGCTGGTAAGGCAGTAAGCCACGCTGAGGGCAAGTTTGTTCGTCAGTCCGGTGGTAAGGGTCAGTATGGCCACGCAGTCATCGACCTTGAGCCACAGGAAGAGGGCAAGGGTTACGAGTTTGTCAACGCTATCGTTGGTGGTGTTATTCCTAAGGAGTACATCCCATCTATCGATAAGGGCATTCGTGAGGCTCTTGAGAACGGCGTTATTGCTGGTTACCCAGTAGTCGACATCAAGGTCACTCTTGTTGACGGTTCTTACCACGAGGTCGACTCTTCTGAGGCAGCATTCAAGATTGCTGGTTCTATGGCAATTAAGGATGCTCTTAAGAAGTCCAACCCAGTCCTTCTCGAGCCAGTTGAGTCTGTTGAGGTTGAGACACCTGAGCAGTACATGGGCGACGTTATGGGCAACCTTTCTTCCCGTCGTGGCAAGATTGAGGGTATGGACGATCGTATGGACGCCAAGGTCATCCGCGCTAAGGTGCCTCTTGGTGAGATGTTCGGTTACGCAACCGACCTTCGTTCCCAGACCCAGGGCCGCGCGAGCTACACCATGCAGTTCGATTCTTACGAGCCCGTTCCTAACGCTGTACGCGAAGAGATTGTCGCCAAAAACGGCGGCTCTGCATCCTAAGTAAACGACCACGAGCTCTAGCTCATGTATGGAGGTACCCAAAGTGTCAAGCCAGAAGATCAGGATTCGCCTCAAGGGCTATGATCACGAGGTCATTGATCAGTCCGCTAAGCTGATTGTTGACACCGCACAGAAGACAGGTGCGCGTGTTTCCGGTCCTATCCCTCTGCCAACCGAGCGTAACCTTTACACGGTTATCCGCTCTCCACACAAGGATAAGGATTCCCGTGATCAGTTTGAGATGCGTACTCACAAGCGTCTCATCGATATTCTCGACCCAAGCGCTTCTACCGTTGATTCGCTTATGCGTCTCGACCTTCCAGCTGGTGTCGATATCGAGATCAAGCTCTAAGCATACGGCTTAATCCAACTTGCAAACCCTCCTGCGCATCTTCGCGCGGGAGGGTTTTTGCGTGAGTGGCGTTGAACCATGTGCGAAGGATCACGTACGAAGGACCATGAGCGTAGGACCACGTAAGTCCGCACGGACCCATGTCGACCCGCGTCATAGATTTTTCAGTGTCGATTGATCCAAAACCTAGGTAATTATGTGTCCACTGAATCCAAAAGAGGGGTAATTATGTGCCGAAAGGCACATAATTAAGTGGGTTTTGGATCAAAATCGGGTTTCTCGACACATAATTAGTGTGCTTTTGGATTAATCGAGCTCCAAAAATCTACATTCACCAGCGTCGCGCACATAATTGCATCGGTTTTGGATCATGCAAGCAATAGATTCTTCGACGTGAGAAGGTGGAGTGTCTACGGGTACAAATGGCGAGAAACCCGTAGAATAGGGAAGCGGATTCTTTTACAGCGCACAGGAGAAGAGATGAACCAAAGGCCGCAGAACATAAGTGGTCAGCAGAATGCAAGTAGCCAGCTAAACACCGGCTGCTCGGTAAACGCTCGGCCAAATTACTCCTGCATGACAAAAATCCTCTTTGTGTGCCACGGAAATATCTGCAGGTCAACGATGGCGCAGTACGTTATGCAGGACCTTGTCGAGAAAAACGGTCTCGCAGACTCGTTTGTCATTGACTCAGCCGCAACCTCTACAGAGGAGATTGGTAATCCAGTTGATCCTCGTACGCGATGCAAACTTCAGCAAGAGGGAATTCATTGTGGCAATCATCGTGCGAGGCAGATGACTCGTGCAGATTACGATAACTTTGATTATCTCATAGGCATGGACCACAATAACCTGCGCAACATGATGCGCATACTAAAAGATGATCCGCTTGGAAAGGTTTCGCTGCTCCTTGATTGGACAGGGAAGCCTCGCGATATTGCGGACCCATGGTACTCGGGCAATTTTGACCTGACGTATAAGGATGTCACTGAGGGTTGCGAAGCGTTGCTCAAGAAACTCTTGGCTGCCTGGTCTTAGTTGCCTAGCCTTAGCTGCTTAGTCTTGGCATCCTGATTTTAGCAAAGTTATTATCGCAGATTGTTTTTACAAAATTTTTTGAAAAAACTTTTCAAAATTTATTGGGTTTCTCGCCAATGGATACGCCCGGGTCAGCGGTTTGACCTCGCAAAATAGGCGAGAAGAAAGATCTCGCAGCTAGAAGGTATCAAACGGTCTTCACAAAGCGTTCATCTTTTAGAGATTTTAGGCTTGTTTCTTGTCAAAAATGAGTGTAAAGTAGACGGGCTGCTCAAACAGGACAATTATGTCTAAAGGCAGTATGTACAGGACGTGGTCCGCTGGGGAAGAGTACCCGATGTGCTCTCAAGGTCCCATGACCACCGAAGGTTAGGAAAGAGCATGGTTAATACCATCCTCGGCCGCAAGCTGGGCATGACCCAGGTATGGGACGAGAACGACAACGTCGTTCCTGTTACCGTCGTTCTTGCTGGCCCCTGCACCGTTTCACAGGTAAAGACTGTTGAGACGGACGGCTACAATGCCGTACAGATTGGCTTCGGCGACATCTCCGAGAAGCATGTCAACAAGCCAATGGCTGGTCACTTCAAGGCACAGGGCGTCGAGCCAATGCGTTACCTCCGCGAGGTCCGCGTTGAGGATGCTTCTGAGCACAAGACCGGCGATGTTGTCACAGTTGCTGACTTCTCTGAGGTCACCGCTGTTGACGTAACAGGCACTTCTAAGGGTAAGGGTTTCCAGGGTACCGTTAAGCGCTGGAACTTCTCTCGCGGTCCAATGACTCACGGTTCTCGTAACCAGCGTCGTCCAGGTTCCATTGGTCAGTGCGCATACCCTGCACGCGTTCGTAAGGGCCTTCACATGTATGGTCACATGGGCGCAGAGCGCGTTACGGTCAAGAACCTTAAGCTTGTCCGCGTTGATGCTGAGCAGAACCTCATGCTTATCAAGGGTGCTGTTCCTGGCGGCAAGAATGCCCTCGTCCAGGTCCGCATGGCCTAAGGGCCTTTAGGCAAACACTTAGGCTAACAAGGAGACAACATGTCCAAGTATGAGATTAAGAACGTAGAGGGAAAGAAGGTCGGCGACGCCGAGCTCTCCTCTGACGTCTATGGCATTGAGCCAAACATCCCTGTTGTGCACCAGGTTGTAGTCTGCCAGGACGCATCCGCACGTCAGGGTACCCACTCTACAAAGAACCGTCACGAGGTATCCGGCGGTGGCGTTAAGCCTTACCGTCAGAAGGGTACTGGTCGTGCTCGCCAGGGTTCTATTCGTGCTGGTCAGTGGACTGGTGGTGGCGTCATCTTTGGACCTACCCCTCGTTCCCACGCACGTCGTATTAACAACAAGATGGTCAAGCTTGCTATGAGGTCCGTCCTCTCCGGCAAGGTTGCAGATTCCGAGCTTGTCCTCGTTGACTCTCTCGAGTTTGCTCAGCCTTCCACCAAGCAGGCAAAGGCTGCACTTCAGAACCTCGGTATTGAGGGTAAGCGCGTTACCGTCATCGTCCCAGACGACGACGTCAACACTTACCTCTCTTTCCGCAACCTTCCTAAGGTTTCGATCTTCGGTGTTTCTGAGGTTACTACTCGTTTCCTGATCGACAACGGCGCACTTGTTATGTCCGCTGATGTCGCTAAGCAGCTTGGGGAGGTGCTCGCATAATGAACTCTCCTTATGAGGTCATCATTCGTCCTATCGTTTCAGAGCGTGCTTTCGATCTGATGGAGCAGGGCAAGTACACTTTTGAGGTTGCTCGTAACGCAGGTAAAGAAGAGATTGCTGCAGCTGTAGAGAAGCTCTTCTCTGTACACGTCACCAAGGTAAACACACTTTCTGTTAAGCCAAAGAACAAGCGTGTACGTTATCAGCAGGCAGGTAAGACCCGCCAGTGGAAGAAGGCTATTGTTACCCTCGCTGCTGGTGAGACTATCGAGATCTTCGGTAATAACTCTGCTGAGTAAGGTTTTTCTCCCGTGCCTCTTTTGAGGTACGGGTTCGTATGCCGCGCATAGTAGATACGCGCGGTACCGTGGTAATCCGGTGTTAGCTCGACTTTCCCTTAAGCGGGCTAGCCAACGGAGAAGAAAGGGATACTGTTTATGGCAGTTAGGCATCTAAAGCCAACAAGCGCAGGCAGGCGCTTCCAGACAATCTCAGACTTTGCTGAGATTACAACTGATAAGCCCGAGAAGTCTCTTCTCGAGCCTCTGCCAAAGAAGGCTGGCCGCAACAACAATGGCCGCATCACTACCCGTCACCAGGGTGGTGGCCACAAGCGCCAGTACCGTCGTATCGACTTCAAGCGTCGCAAGGATGACATCCCAGCTAAGGTCGCTACTGTTGAGTACGATCCTAACCGTTCCGCTCGTATTGCTCTTCTGCACTATGCAGACGGCGCAAAGGCATACATCCTTTGCCCAGAGGGCCTGAGCGTCGGTGACACCGTTCTTTCTGGTACCAAGGACATCGATATCAAGCCTGGTAACTGCACCACTCTTGAGCAGATTCCAGTAGGTACTCTTGTTCACGCAGTTGAGTTCCAGCCTGGCAAGGGTGCTGCAATGGCACGTGCTGCTGGTACTTCCGTCCAGCTCATGGGTAAGGACAACGGCTATGCAGTTCTGCGTATGCCTTCCTCCGAGCTCCGTCGTGTTCTTCTGACCTGCCGTGCAACCATCGGCGAGGTTGGTAACGCTGAGCACTCCAACATTGTTGTTGGTAAGGCTGGTCGTTCCCGTTGGGCAGGCGTCCGTCCTACCGTCCGTGGTACTGTCATGAACCCTGTTGACCACCCACACGGCGGTGGTGAAGGTAAGAACCACACTTCTGGTCGTCCTTCCGTCACCCCATGGGGTAAGCCAACCAAGGGTTATAAGACCCGCGACCCGAAGAAGGCTTCTAATCGCCTGATCATTCGCCGTCGTAAGTCCAAGTAAGACACGAGTAGGAGTAGATAAATGAGCAGAAGTCTCAAAAAAGGCCCCTTTGTGGAGACTCGCCTCCTTGCGCGTGTCGCTGCAATGAACGAGGCTGGCAAGAAGGACGTTATCAAGACTTGGTCACGTTCCTCAACCATCTTCCCTGAGATGGTCGGTCACACCATCGCTGTTCACGATGGTCGTAAGCATGTACCTGTGTACGTCACCGAGTCCATGGTTGGTCACAAGTTGGGCGAGTTCTCCCCATCCCGTACCTTCCGCGGTCACAAGGCCAAATAGGGGGAGTGTAGTAAATGGCTAAGAACACCGATTCTATTGAGGTTCGCGCAACAGCTAAGTATGTTCGCGTTGCTCCTCGTAAGGCTCGCGCAGTTGTCGCGCTTGTCCGCGGTAAGTCTGTCGAGAAGGCCCTTGAGGTTCTTCAGTTCTCGACTCGTGCTGCCGCTACTGATGTTGCTAAGGTTCTGCGCTCTGCAGTTGCTAACGCCGAGAACAACAATGGTCTCCGCGCTAACAACCTGGTAGTCAAGACCGCTTTTGTTGACGAAGGCCCAACGCTTAAGCGTATTCGCCCTCGTGCAAAGGGTTCGGCTTCCCGCATTAACAAGCGCATGAGCCACATTACCGTTGTCGTTGCACCTCGAAAGGAGGCGTAGGAATGGGTCAGAAAGTACAGCCTACAGGCTTCCGTCTTGGTGTAACCGAGAGCTGGCGTTCTCGTTGGTACGCCGATAAGGACTACGCCGAGCAGCTCGGCAACGATCTTGCTATCCGCAAGTATCTTGAGAAGCGCCTTGAGAAGGCAGCTGTTGCTCGTATTGATATCGAGCGCGCTGGCGATAAGGTCAAGGTAACTATTTTCTCCGCACGTCCTGGTATTGTCATTGGCAAGAAGGGTGCAGAGATTGACGGCCTCCGTGCAGATCTTGAGCGTGTTGCTAAGGTCGGCAAGGGTCAGGTCAACGTTGATGTTGTCGAGGTTAAGCGTCCTGAGCTTGACGCAAACCTTGTTGCTCAGTCCATCGCAGAGCAGCTTGAGCAGCGTGTCGCTTTCCGTCGCGCCATGCGTAAGGCTGTTCAGTCCGCTCGCAAGGCTGGCGCTAAGGGTATTCGTATCCAGTGCTCCGGTCGTCTGAACGGTGCTGAGATGGGCCGCCGTGAGTGGTACCGTGAGGGTCGCGTGCCTCTGCACACCCTTCGTGCTGCAATCGGCTATGGTACCGCTACAGGTCGCACCACCATGGGCGCTGTTGGTATCAAGGTTTGGATTTATTACGGCGAGAAGATGCCTGGTCAGCCAACACCTAACCCAGCTCTTGAGGGCTCCACTCGTCCTCGTCGTGCTCGCAATGAGAGGAGGGGCCGTTAATGCTTGCTCCAAAGCGTGTATTGCACCGTAAGGTACAGCGCGGTTCCATGAAGGGCCAGGCAAAGGGTAATACCCAGCTGCATTTTGGTTCCTGGGGCATCCGTGCAGAGGAGGCTCACTGGATTACTAACCGCCAGATTGAGGCTGCTCGTATTGCTCTCACCCGTGAGATGAAGCGTGGCGGTAAGGTTTGGATTACTATCTTCCCAGATAAGCCAATCACCAAAAAGCCTGCAGAGACTCGCATGGGTTCCGGTAAGGGTAACCCAGAAGAGTGGGTAGCAGTTGTTAAGCCTGGTCGTATCATGTTTGAGATTGATGGCGTACCAGAGGAAGTTGCTCGTGAGGCTCTCCGTCTTGCTCAGCACAAGCTTCCAATTAAGACCAAGATTGTCTCCAAGGCCGATCAGGACGGTGAGAACTAATGAAGTACACCGAAATCAAGGCTATGAGCGATGCAGACCTCGCTAAGAAACTCGAGGAAGGCCGCGCAGAGCTCTTTAATCTTCGTTTCCAGATGGCAACCAGCCAGCTGGACAACACCGCTCGTGTCAAGGCTGTTAAGCGTGACATTGCTCGCGTTCAGACCGAGATGCGCACCCGTCAAATTGCTGCGGAAGCATCCGCAGAGCAGAACTAGATCGCAGGAGATAAGTTATGGCAGAGACCGAAAGCAGAAATGCGCGTAAGGTTCGTACCGGACTCGTCGTCTCCATCTCTGGCGAGAAGACGATTACGGTAGAGATTACGTACCGTAAGCACCACCCTAAGTATGGCAAGATGATGACCATCGGCAAGAAGCTTCACGTTCACGATGAGAACAACGAGGCTGGTCTGGGCGATACCGTCCGCGTCATGGAGACTCGTCCTCTTTCCAAGACCAAGCGTTGGCGTCTCGCAGAGATCGTTGAGCGCGCTAAGTAATTAGCACCTAGGAAACAGCTTTTAGCTCAACCTAGTTTTGTATCTATCATTATTTCTCATGTGCGCAAATACGCGCACCTCTGAGAAATTAGGTTCCGGAGGAACGTCACATGATTCAGATGGAGACCATTCTCAACGTCGCTGACAACAGCGGCGCAAGGCGCGTAAAGTGCGTCAAGGTCCTTGGTGGCTCCAAGCGTCGTTACGCCGGCCTTGCCGACGTCATCATTGGCGCTGTCCAGGAGGCTACTCCAGGTGGTTCGGTGAAGAAGGGCGACATTGTTCGCTGCGTCATCGTTCGTACCGCTAAGGACACCCGTCGCAAGGACGGTAGCTACATCCGCTTTGACCAGAACGCATGCGTTCTTGTTAACAAAGAGGGTGAGCCCAAGGGTACTCGTATCTTTGGACCAGTCGCTCGCGAGCTGCGCGACCACAAGTACATGAAGATTGTCTCACTTGCACCTGAGACCCTTTAAGGAGGAACGACATGCCTAAGATGAAGATCAAGAAGGGCGACAAGGTCGAGGTCCTCACTGGTAAGGACAAGGGTAAGCGCGGCGAGGTACTTCGCGTATATCCAGAGAAGAACAAGGTTGTCGTTGAGGGCGTTGCAATTGCAAAGCGCCATGTCAAGCCAAACGCAGCTAACCAGCAGGGTGGCATCGTTGAGGCAGAGGCAGCAATCGACGCTTCCAATGTTGCTCTTATCGACCCTAAGACCGACAAGCCAACCCGTGTTGGCTACCTGATCAAGGAGGACGGCACTAAGGTCCGCGTCTCCAAGAAGTCAGGCGCTGAGCTCTAAGTTATACGTGTTTCTCGCTTTGTAGAAACATCTCAGAGCTACTTCAAACCCCGTTATCATCAGATAGCGGGGTTTTCTTTTTGGCGAGAAGTGCGGTGTTGTGTAAGTCGTGTGATGACATGAAAAAATATCAGCTAGCTTGAAATTCTCGTCCCATTTTTGCTCAATAAGGTCTAATATTGTTCATTGCGTCTTTCTATGGGACACGTATGTCTCGAGGATGCAGATGGCTCCTAGTTCGCCAAACTAGGAGGTGCGAGGCGATCCCCGCACTTAAAACCCCAAGAGTTAAGGAGAAACCATGGCAGACGAGAAGTACACACCTCGCCTTAAAGAGCTTTACTACGCATCCGTGCGTGATGCTCTGAAGGAGAAATTTGGTTACACCAACGTTAACCAGATTCCTAAGTTTGAGAAGATCGTTGTCAACATGGGTGTTGGCGAAGCAGCTACAGACGCTAAGGCAATCGACGGCGCTGTAAACGACCTCCGTACCATTACTGGTCAGCAGCCACTCGTTACACACGCTCGCAAGTCTATCGCAACCTTTAAGCTTCGCCAGGGTATGCCAATCGGCGCTAAAGTTACCCTTCGTGGCGATCGTATGTGGGAGTTCCTGGATCGTCTGATCGCAGTTGCAATTCCTCGTATCCGCGACTTCCGTGGTATCTCTGCTAAGAGCTTCGACGGCCGTGGTAACTTCTCCATGGGCGTAACCGAGCAGCTCATCTTCCCAGAGATTGACTTTGACAAGATGGACCACACCCGCGGTATGGACATCACCATTGTCACCACTGCTAACACCAACGAGGAGGGTAAGGCACTTCTCGACGCCTTCCACTTCCCATTCAAGCAGGACTAACTTTTACCTGCGCTTAAATTAAGCGCATTCCTGTTGGCATCTTCGATGCCGGGTGACATAGTCACCAGCACTATTGTTTGAAGTCATCTTGGCGTTCGCCAAGTTGCATTTTGAAGGAGGATTTGTGGCTAAGACTTCGATGATCGTCAAAGCCTCGCGTGAGCCGAAGTACTCTACGCGCACACAGAACCGTTGCCAGCGTTGTGGACGTCCCCACTCCGTTTACCGCAAGTTTGGTCTGTGCCGTGTGTGCTTCCGTGAGCTAGCGAGCAAGGGCGAGCTTCCTGGTGTCCGCAAGGCAAGCTGGTAGGACTCAGGGCTCTGGCGTCAAGGCATCTGCGCCACGGGTGTAGATGAACCAGACACGCAGTTTCATCATTAACGAAGGAGAAGGATCAAATGAAAATTACCGATCCCATTTCAGACATGCTGACGCGTATTCGTAACGCAAACTCAGCTGGCAAGGATTCCGTATCCATGCCATCGAGCAAGGTGCTCGTTGAGATTGCTCGCGTCATCACCGAAGAGGGCTATGTCGAGGGTTACACCGTTGAGGACACCAAGCCTCAGAAGACTCTTCACATCACCCTTAAGTATGGTAAGAAGCGCGCTAAGGTTATCCGCGGCATTCGTCGCATTTCCAAGCCTGGTCTGCGCATTTACTCCACCGCTGAGAAGCTTCCACGCGTTCTTGGTGGTCTTGGTACTGCAGTGGTTTCCACTTCTAAGGGCATGATGTGCGACCGTGACGCTCGTAAGAACGGCGTTGGCGGCGAGGTCATCGCTTACGTTTGGTAAATCTGACAGGAATGAAAGGAGACAGCCGTGTCTCGTATTGGTAAGAAGCCTGTCCAGATTCCTGCTGGAGTCACTGTGACAGTTGATAACACCACCGTTACCGTTAAGGGTTCTAAGGGCGAGCTGACTCGTACTTTCTCTGAGCTGGTTGCTATCGCTCAGGAGGGCGAGGAGATTCTTGTTACTCGCGTTGACGAGTCCACTGAGTCCAATGCTCAGCAGGGTCTTGTCCGTACCCTTATCCACAACATGGTTGTTGGTGTCTCTGAGGGCTTCGAGAAGAAGCTTGAGCTCACCGGCGTTGGTTACCGTGTAGCACTTAAGGGCAAGGATCTTGACCTTTCCCTTGGTTATTCTCACCCAGTTCTCTATGTTGCACCTGAGGGCATTAGCTTTGAGGTACCTGATAACACTCACCTTACCGTTAAGGGTATTTCTAAGGAGAAGGTCGGCCAGGTTGCAGCTGAGATTCGTATGAAGCGTCCACCAGAGCCTTACAAGGGCAAGGGCATTCACTACGAAGGTGAGCACATCCGCAGGAAGCTCGGTAAGGCTGCTAAGTAAAGCAACCCTACTTTTAGGCTAAAAGACCATCACCCCGTTAGGTGATGGCATGTCTCTAAGGAGAAGGAATGAACAAGCAGCAGGCGAAAAAGGCGGGTCTTGAACGCCGCAAGCGCCGCGTACGTGCCAAGGTCTTTGGTACACCTGAGCGTCCGCGTCTTGCAGTTCACCGCACAAACGCAAACATTTATGCACAGCTTATTGACGACGCTTCTGGAAGAACTCTCTGCTCTGCCTCTACGCTTGACCCAGAGTTCCGTTCTACTGGCAAGGTTGGCTCCAACAAGGAGGCAGCTGAGTTCGTAGGTGAGCTTATCGGTAAGCGCGCTGCCGAGAAGAACGTCACTGAGGTCACTTTTGACCGTGGTGGCCGTCTCTATCACGGCCGCGTCAAGGCTTTGGCAGATGGCGCCCGCAACGCGGGCCTGAAGTTCTAGGAGGATTCAATGGCACGTGATCGTAAGCGCCAGCAGGATACGGATCTTCAGGAGCGCGTCGTTTATATTCACCGCGTTTCCAAGACCGGTAAGGGTGGCCGCCGTATGTCACTCGTTGCTCTGGTAGTCGTTGGCGACGGTAAGGGTAACGTTGGTATTGGCCAGGGTCGTTCCGCTGAGGTACCTCTGGCAATTCAGAAGGGCGTCGAGGACGCAAAGAGGAACATGTTCAAGGTCCCACTGACCGAGACTGGTTCCGTACCACACGCAGTCACTGGTCACTACGGTGCAGGTTCTGTTCTTATTAAGCCTGCATTCGAGGGTACTGGTGTTATTGCTGGTGGTCCTATTCGTCCACTCTTCGAGCTTGCAGGTATCACCAATGTACTTTCTAAGTCCCTTGGTACCGACAACGCTCTGAACATGATTAAGGCAGCAGCTGAGGGTCTGAAGGAGCTTTCCAGCCCAGAAGAAGCAGCTGAGCGTCGTGGCCTAACCGTCGGCGATATGTTCGTCGGAAAGGAGAACTAACGATGGCTAAGAACCTTAGCATCAAGCTTGTCCGTGGCGCCGTTGCAGGCGTCAAGAAGGACCAGACTGCTACGGTGAAGGCCCTCGGCCTCCACAAGATCGGCGATACCGTCGAGCAGCCTGACAACCCAAGCATTCGTGGAATGATCTTCAAGGTTAAGCACCTTGTCGAGGTTGAAGAGAACTAGAGGTAGTAATAATGCAGCTCAATGATCTTCGCCCCGCAGTGGGTTCGCGCAAAAATCGTAAGCGCGTAGGTCGCGGTAATTCTTCAGGCAATGGTACTTTTGCCGGCCGCGGTATGAATGGTCAGCTCTCCCGCTCTGGTGGCGGTAAGGGCGCTGGCTTCGAGGGTGGACAGCAGCCATTGGCTATGCGTCTTCCTAAGCTTCCTGGTTTCACTAACCACAACCGTGTTGAGTACGCTCCAGTCAACGTTGCTCGTCTGAATGCACTCTTTGCAGACGGCGAGACCGTAGACGCAGAGGCTCTGGTTGCTAAGGGAGTTATCAAGTACAACTTCATCCCAGTCAAGGTTCTGGGTGATGGCGAGCTTTCTAAGAAGCTCACTGTTAAGGTCGACAAGGTTTCCGCCTCCGCAAAGGCTAAGATCGAGGCGGCCGGTGGAAAGGTTGAGGCCGAGTAGTGAGTAAAGGAATCGCCAACGCATTTCGTGTTCCGGAACTAAGGGGAAAGATTCTCCTTACGGTACTGATTCTTCTTCTGTACCGTTTTGGTGCGTATCTTCCTGTGCCCGGTGCTCCATTCCAGCAGATGCTTTCTGTTTATCAGAATGGTCTTTCTCAGAATGGCGCAATGGCCGTGCTTAACCTATTTTCGGGTGGCGCTCTTTCTCGCATGTCTGTTTTCAGTCTGGGCATCATGCCTTACATTACGGCTCAGATCATCTTCCAGATGATGCAGTCCGTTATTCCATCTCTTGGCGAGCTTGCTAAAGATGGAGAGAGCGGCCAGCGTAAGATTACGCAGTATACGCGTTATCTTACGGTTGGCTTAGCTCTGCTTAATGCAGTTGGTTACCTGTTCTTATTTAAGAGCTATGGTGTATCTTTTGCATCTATGGAGGGCGTGCCTGAGGCACTTGAAAACTTCCTGGTAGTCTTTACCATGCTAGTTGGTGCCATCATTATTATGTGGCTCGGTGAGGTTATTACCCAGCAGGGTGTTGGCAATGGAATGAGTCTTATCATCTTTGCAAACATCATGGCTGGACTTCCAACAGCCCTTATTTCTTCAGTAGCTACTCGTGGAAATATTGTTCTTACCGTTGTTACTGTTGTGGTTATGCTCGCTATTATTCCGCTCATTGTTTACATTGAGCGTGGTCAGCGTCGTATTCCTATCAACTATGCCAAGCGCGTTGTTGGTCGTCGTATGATGGGTGGTCAGTCAACTTACCTTCCAATTAAGGTAAACACTGCAGGCGTTGTGCCAATCATCTTTGCATCTGCAATCCTGTACCTTCCTGCTCAGGTTGCTGTGTTCTTCCCAGGAGTAGAGTGGATTCAAAATCTTGCTACTTCACTTTCTTCTGGATGGGTTAACTGGGTTCTCTCAGTTATGTTCATTGTCTTCTTTGCATACTTCTACACCTCAATGGTGTTCAATCCAGAGGAGACAGCAGACCAGCTTAAGAAGCAGGGTGGCTTTATTCCTGGTGTTCGTCCAGGTACTGCTACTTCAACGTATATCAAGACTGTTATTGACAGAGTCACCCTCCCCGGTGCTATCTTTATGGCAGTTCTTGCAATCGTTCCAACCATTATTTTCTGGTTCACAGGCGATTCGTTGATACAGGCGTTTGGTGGAACTTCCGTCCTCATTATGGTCGGTGTTGCAATGGATACACTCTCTTCCATTGAGTCCCACCTTAAGATGCACAACTATGAGGGCTTCTTTAAGTAGTTCTTAATACGTAGCATAAAGGGGCCTGGAAACAGGCCCCTTTTATTATTTGAAAGGAAGGCGAAGCATGAACATTGTTCTTCTCGGCGCACCTGGCGCTGGCAAGGGTACACAGGCTCAGAAGCTCGTTGCAGAGTATGGACTTGCTCACATCTCAACCGGTGACCTTCTTCGTGCTGCTGTTAAAGCTCAGTCTGAGCTTGGCGTTAAGGCTAAAGAGTATATGGATGCTGGTCAGCTTGTTCCAGATCAGCTTGTCATTGACCTGGTAAAAGAGCGTCTTTCTGCAGACGATGCAAAGGCCGGTTTTATTCTTGATGGCTTCCCACGCAACACCGCTCAGGCAGTAACCCTTGATTTTGAGCTTCAGAATATGGGCCTCAAGCTTGATGCAGCTCTGCTTGTTGCTGTTGAGCCAGAGGTTATTGTTGAGCGTCTTTCTTCTCGCCGTACGTGCAAAGAGTGTGGTTATACTGCACCTGCTGGTACAGAGACTTGCCCAAATTGTTCTGGTGAGATGTATCAGCGTGATGACGATAAGCCAGAGACAATTCGTAAGCGTCTTGATGTTTACCAGAATCAGACTTCTCCTTTGATTGAGTACTACAAGGGTCATGGAATTCTGAAGGAGGTCAACGGAGATCGTCCTGTTGACGAGGTATTCGCCGACGTAAAGACACTCCTCGCACTATGATTACGATAAAAACACCTGAACAAATCGAGGCAATGAAGGTGTCGGGCGCCCTTTCTAAGGCAGCTCTTCGTCGTGCTGGATCCATGATTAGACCTGGTGTTTCAACGCTCGAGATTGACCGCGCTGTTGAAGCTTTTATTAGACTTCATGGCGGAACCCCTACCTTTAAGGGCTACGGTGGATTCCCTGGATCTGTTTGCTCTTCTATTAACGAGCAGATTGTTCACGGTATTCCATCAGCTAACGTCATTTTGCAAGATGGCGATATTCTGACCATTGACACGGGTGCTACCGTTAACGGTTGGGCAGGAGATAACGCTTGGACGTTCTACTGCGGAACAGTTGACGAGAAAACCCAGGCACTTTGTGAGGTTACCCGCGATTGCCTTAAGGCAGGTATTGCAGCTGCTGTTCCTGGTGCTCGTCTTGGCGACGTTGGCCATGCAGTTCAGAAACTTGCCGAGGATAACGGCTATGGTGTCATTCGTGATTTTGTTGGCCATGGTATTGGCCGCAATCTTCACGAGGACCCCGAGGTCAGAAACTACGGTCGTGCAGGCAACGGCATTGTGCTTCGTGAGGGAATGGTAATTGCAATTGAGCCTATGATTGCTATGGGTACCTACGATTGCACCGTTCTTGAAAATGGTTGGACCGTTGTTACAGATGATGGCCTGCCATCAGCACATTATGAGAACACGGTTGCTATTACTGCCGATGGTCCCGTTATCGTTTCAGAAGATGAAGTTGGTCCATGGTGCGAGATGCAAGGCGGTCTTGAATAACACATACATTGTTCTTCTCGCTATCTAATTGTGTTGAAAAAATAAGTGATAGACGAGTGGCACATTTTTATGTATTATTGATAACCGCTGTCGATGTGTCGAGAGGATGAAAGTTGGCTAAACAAGACGCGATTGAGCTTGAAGGCAAGGTACTAGAACCCCTGCCAAATGCTATGTTTAACGTTGAGTTAGAGAACGGCAAGACCATCCTTTGCACCATCTCAGGTAAGATTCGAATGAATTACATTCGAATTCTCCCTGGTGACAAGGTTGTAGTAGAGATTTCTCCTTACGATCTTACCAGGGGCCGCATTACCTACCGTTATAAGTAAGTAGTGCAAAAGCCTTGTGTCATGCATGAGGCTATCTGTGTCTTTGCGCACGTTGCAAGGGCATATGTACGTAAGTACAGTCGGTATTTCACGCCAGCGGCTGGGCGAGTATATAGTTCGTATCAGCAGAACCGAAAGGAAGACACATGAAGGTACGTCCTTCGGTAAAGAAGATGTGCGACAAGTGCAAAGTCATCCGTCGCCACGGTAAGGTTTACGTGATTTGCGAGAACCCGCGCCACAAGCAGCGTCAGGGCTAAGGAAGGAGCACCAAGTTGGCCCGTATTAACGGCGTCGACCTGCCACGCGATAAGCGTGTTGAGGTCGGACTCACCTATCTTTACGGCATTGGTCAGACTCGTGCAACCAAGATTTGCAACGAGACTGGTATCGATGTAAATACTCGCGTCAAGGACCTCACAGAGGAAGAAGTCACTAAGATTCGTGACTTTATTGACGCTCATTACACCACCGAGGGCGATCTTCGCCGCGAGGTGCGTCAAAATGTTGCCCGCCTGATGGAGATTGGCTGCTACCGCGGCCTCCGTCACCGCAAGGGCCTCCCTGTCCACGGTCAGCGTACCCACACTAACGCTCGTACTCGTAAGGGTAAGAAGCGTCAGGTGGGCGGCAAGAAGAAGTAGGCGAGGAGTAGCTAATGGCACAGAAAAAGAACGCTCGCACTACACGCGTCCGCCGCTCCGAGCGTAAAAACATTGCAGTGGGCCAGGCCCACATCAAGAGCACATTCAATAACACGATTGTCTCTATTTCCGATCCCCAGGGTAATGTAATTTCCTGGCAGTCCGGTGGTACCGTCGGCTTCAAGGGCTCTCGTAAGTCCACTCCTTTTGCTGCACAGCTTGCAGCAGAGGCAGCAGCAAAGGCAGCAATGGAGCACGGTCTCCACAAGGTAGCTGTTTTTGTTAAGGGCCCAGGCTCTGGTCGCGAGACCGCAATCCGTTCCCTTCAGGCAGCAGGCCTCGAGGTTTCGGGTATTCAGGATAAGACACCTATTGCACACAACGGCTGCCGTCCTAAAAAGCGCCGTCGCAACTAGCACGAAAGGACAAGCAAATGGCAATTGATAGGACCCCGGTCCTTAAAAGATGTCGTCAGCTTGGCATCGATCCCGTTGTGATGGGGATCAATAAGACTTCTAACCGTGAGCCACGTCGCCGTCGTCGCCAGGAGAGCGAGTACGGTATGCAGCTCCGTGAGAAGCAGAAGGCTAAGTTCATTTACGGCGTCCTTGAGAACCAGTTCCACGGTTACTATGAGATGGCTAAGAAGAACCCAGGCATTACTGGTGACAACCTGATGAGCATCCTTGAGACTCGTCTTGACAACGTCATCTTCCGCCTTGGCTTTGCTCGTACACGTAAAGAGGCTCGTCAGACTGTCCGTCACGGTCACATCACCGTTAACGGTCAGCGTGTTGACATTCCTTCTTATCGCGTAAAGAGCGGCGATGTTATCGCTGTTGCTTCCAAGGCAAAGGATCTTCTTCCAATCAAGGAAGCTCTCATTTCCTCCGAGCACATGGCAGTTCCTGCATGGCTTGAGGTTGACATTGAGAAGCTGCAGGGCACTGTTCTTCAGCTTCCAACCCGCGATCAGATCGACCTTGAGATTGACGCACAGCTGATCGTCGAGCTCTACTCCAAGTAAGCCCGACCCGTTTTGGAGGTAGCAATGTCCGAATTTATCCGACCAAACGTGTCGGTAGATGAAATCGGCGCAAACGTCGCTCGTGTGAGCGTAGAGCCGCTTGAGCGTGGCTATGGTGACACGCTTGGCAACTCCCTCCGCCGCGTACTGCTTTCCTCTCTTGAGGGAGCTGCGGTTGAGGCCATCCAGATTGATGGCGTTCAGCATGAGTTCACTACGGTTGAAGGCGTCTATGAGGACGTTACTGACATCGTTCTGAACGTTAAGGGCCTAGTTTTCCGCAACACCAACAACTCTGATGAGGCTGAGGCTTCCATCTCTGTTGATGGTCCTTGCAAAGTCTCTGGTGCTGATCTTGATGTTCCTATGGGCTACGAGCTGGTTAACCCAGCTCAGCACATTTGCACCCTTGCTGAGGGAGCTCATCTTTCCATGAGACTTCGTCTTGGTAATGGTCGCGGTTATGTTTCCGGTGAGGATAACGAGCGTGAGAGCGATCCAATTGGATTCATTCACGTTGACTCGATCTTCTCGCCAGTTCGCCGCTGCGCTAAGGCTGTTGAGCCTTGCCGTGTTGGCCGTCACACCGACTATGATCGTCTGGTGCTTGAGGTTGAGACCAATGGTGCAATCAGCCCTCGCGAGGCTGTCGTTGAGGCTGCAAACATCATTAACCAGCACATGAGCGCATTCATGGGACTTACTGATTTTGACGAGACTCAGGAAGAGGCTTCGATTTTTGCTAAGGCAGACGTCGAGGACGATTCCGAGCTTGAGAAGCAGGTTGAGGACTTGGACCTTTCCGTCCGTTCTTACAACTGCCTCAAGCGTGCAGGAATTCACTCTGTCCGTCAGCTCGTTGATTTCTCTGAGAACGATCTTCTCAACATCAGAAACTTTGGTGTTAAGTCTATTGAAGAAGTCAAGGAAAAGCTCGAGAGCATGGGCCTGTCCCTTAAGGCTTAGTCGCGCCTTGTCACGCATAGGAGAATGTAAATTATGAGGCACAATAAGAAGAGGGGCATGAAGCTTGGTACTGATGCTAGCCACACCAAGGCCATCAAGAAGAGCCTGATCCAAGCCCTTTTCACTAACGATCGTATTAAGACTCTTGACGTCCGCGCTAAGGCAGTTCGCGGCGAGGTCGACAAGGTCATCACTTGGGCAAAGCGCGGCGACCTTCACGCTCGTCGTCTTGCTATGGCCAAGGTTGGTAACGCAGAGCTTGTCCGTGAGGTATTTGACAAGGCTGCTCAGGGTATGTGGGCTGACCGCAACGGCGGCTACACCCGTATCATGAAGCTTGGTCCTCGTAAGGGCGATGCTTCTGAGGTTGTTATCCTTGAGCTCGTTACCGAGCCAGTTCAGCCAAAGGCTTCTAACAAGAAGGCTAAGGCTACCAAGGTTGCTCCTGCTCCTGTAAAGGAAGAGGAGACCGAGGCTCCAGCAGAGGAGACCGAGCAGACCGAAGAGGCTGCAGAGTAACTTCTGTCAAAGTGAATCTGAAGAGGTCCTGGCTTTTTGCTGGGACCTCTTTTTCAAATAAAGGAGGGTTGTCATGATTGAGTTCAAAAACGTATCTTTCGCATACGGTACGTCAGCTACACCACAATCTATGACTGACTCTGCTTTTGAAGATGTCATGAGAGCCACTGAGAGCCAATCTCCACGCCCAATGGCACTAACCCTTGATAACGTTTCATTTACCCTAAAGCCGGGTTCTAGAACGGTTGTGCTTGGCCACAATGGTTCAGGCAAGTCAACGCTTGCAAATCTTTGTAATGCATCACTTTTTCCTCTATCCGGAGAGGTTTTAGTAGACGGCAATTCAGTGACCGTAGTGCCGTCTACTCAGATTTCTTCCGTTGTGGGAATGGTTCGTCAAGATCCAACAGCGCAGCTTGTTTGTGCAACTGTCTTTGATGAAGTTGCCTTTGGCCTTGCTAATCTTGGTTTGCCAAAAGAAGAGATAGTTTCTCGCGTTACTAAAACACTGGAGCTTTGTGGCATTGCCGATTTGATTGATGCGCCTACCCACACGCTTTCTGGAGGCCAACAGCAGCTTGTTTCTATTGCAGCAGCGCTTTCAGTGCATCCACGTTATCTGGTGCTTGATGAGGCATTTGCGCAGCTTGATACTCGATTCAGAAATCACCTTTCTAACCTGGTAAATCC
>JAGZWL010000133.1:0-2708 GCA_018378955.1 Atopobium sp.
AATAACCAGAACTCCGGCACAACTTCTGGTACTAACGGCTCTAATTCGGGAACTACCTCTGGAACTAATGGATCTAACTCCTCAAATTCCACTAATAGTTCCTCCAGCTCTTCAAAGTCTGGTAACTAGTACTAAACTGTTTTAATCGTTCTTTCTGCAGGATAATTACGCACACGCGTAGCACGTTTGATTGGATATCATGTCTATCTTCGATTCGCTCTTCGGAGAATATGGCGGAGACCTAGCCATCGATTTGGGAACTGCAAACACCCTTGTTGCAGTCCGTGGTCAGGGCATTGTCATCAATGAGCCATCGGTTGTTGCAATCGATAAAAGCGAGAGCCGCGTTCTGGCTGTTGGCGCTGATGCAAAGCGCATGATTGGCCGCACTCCTGGCTCCATCATTGCTGAGCGCCCTCTTAAAGACGGCGTCATTGCAGACTTTGATGTTACTGAGGTTATGCTTCGTTACTTCATTGAGAAGGCACGAGAGCGCAAATATCCTTGGTCACCACGTCCACGCGTAGTTGTTTGCGTTCCTTCTGGCGTTACATCTGTCGAGAAACGTGCTGTTTTTGAAGCAACTATTCAGGCAGGCGCTCGCCAGGCATTCTTGATTGAAGAGCCTATGGCTGCAGCTATTGGTGCAGACCTTCCAATTGAGGATCCTACAGGTTCTATGGTTGTAGACATCGGTGGCGGCACTACCGAGGTTGCTGTTATCTCCATGGGCGGTATTGTTGTCTCGCAGTCCATTAGAACTGCAGGTGACGAGTTTGATCAAACTATTCTTGAGCATGTTCGTGATGCTTACAACCTCTCTATTGGTGAGCGTACCGCAGAAGATATCAAGATTAAGGTTGGCTCAGCAGCTCCTCTTGCAGAAGAGCTTGACGTTGAGGTAAACGGTCGTGACGTCATGAGTGGCCTTCCAAAGACTGTTCGTATCGAGTCAGAAGAGATTCGTCGTGCCCTTGATCGTCCTCTTGACGAGGTCACCAAGGCTGTCAAAGATGCGCTTGATGTGACTCCACCAGATCTTGCATCTGATCTTATGTACTACGGTATTTTGCTTACCGGTGGCGGCGGCATGCTTCGCGGTCTTGATCAAAGACTTCGTGAAGAGACTGGCGTTCCCGTTAACGTAAGCCCAACCGCGTTAGAAAATGTTGTTACCGGTTGTGCAAAGGTTCTTGAGGCTAACGCATTGTCCGGTGGATTTGTTCAGAGTGCAGGCCAATAAATATGCCATTGTCTCATCAGATCCAGGGTGCTTCAACAGGCCTTGGATCTAACAATAATAAGCATACGGGTGGCCGTAGTTTTATTATTCTTTCGCTGCTTTCAATTGTGTTATTGACGGTCAGCGCTCGTATGGGTACAGAAGGACCGCTCGAGATGGTTCGAGGTGGGTTCTCTACTATTACCATGCCTTTTAGAATGGCGGGTTCTGCTATTGCCATGCCTTTCCAGGGCATTGGTAACATTTTTAGTAACTTAACAGCAGACCAGCAAACGCTTTCTGACCTCAAGGCAGAAAATGAGCAGTTGCGTTCAAGAAACGCAGAGCTAGAAGAGACAAATCAGTCCACGCAGCGTCTTCAGGGTCTTCTCGACCTCAAAAATACCTATAACCTGCAGTCCACAGGAGCTCGTGTTATCTCTGGTTCTACTGACTCGTTCAATAACACCATCGTGATCGACAAGGGAACTTCGTCCGGGCTGGCTGTTGGCATGCCTGTTGTTGATAGCGGTGGCGTTATCGGCCAGATTATTGAGTGTGGTCCTACAACTTCTACCGTTCGTCTTATCACTGACGAGAAGAGCGGCGTGGCTGCTATGGTTCAAAGCAGTCGAGCTCAGGGCATGCTTATGGGTTCCGCTTCAAGGCAGATTACCCTTAACCTGATTAACACCAATCAGAAGGTTGCTGTAGGCGATACGGTAGTTACCAGCGGTCTTGGTGGCGTGTTCCCTAAGGGCCTTCCTCTGGGTAAGGTTACCAGCGTTGAGGCAGCTCCAGGATCGCTCTATTACACCATCGTTGTTGAGCCTTATGGAAATGTCAGCACTAACGAGGAGGTAATGGTTATCACGTCTCTTTCTGAGGAGCAAAAAGCTACCGCAGATGATATTGCAGAGGCAGATAAGCAAAACACTCCAACAGCAACTGATTCTGACAGTAAGGATAAAGATTCAAAAGACGGATCCACTACGTCTTCATCTAGTGGTTCAACTGGCAGCGGTTCAACAAACAACACAACAAACGCTCAGCAGAATGCAACAGTTGCTGCTCCAACGGGTAATACACAACATAACAGCGGAAGAACAGATTAAGGGGGATGCATGCAGGTTTCTGATAGAAATAAAAACACACGCAGCATCGCCGTTCTTGCTGTTGTTTGCTTCATTTTGCAGATTATGCTTACACCACAGGTTTCTTTTGGTGGGGGAGTTATCAATTTTGCACTGATTTTCTCGGCAGCTATTGCACTGAGATATGGTGGTAAAACCGGCGTGATATGCGGCTTTATTGCTGGTCTTATCTATGATTTGACTTCTCCTAATCCTATTGGCCTCATGGCACTCTTGCTTGTGGTCAGTTCTTATTTCATGGGCCAAGAGGTACGAGACAGAATCTCTTGCAATTTTGGTACCTCTATGGGCTTTGTTGCCCTTCAAACTTTTGGTGTCACCTTTATGTATCA
>JAGZWL010000134.1:0-2707 GCA_018378955.1 Atopobium sp.
GGCATGCCCAGTAAGCGCTGCATCACCATCTCTGGGCTGGTCTCGCTGTAGCGAACAAGCGAGGTAATGCGCTCACGCATGTGATACTCGTGGAGCTCATCCTCAAGCACGCGGATGCGTTCACGCAGCTCATCAATAAGATCGTCCTTCTCGAGAGCTCGTTCGCGCATGTCCAAAATGCGCACAACACCGGCAAGATTGATGCCTTCGTCCGTCAACTTTGAGACAAGATTGAGGCGGTCAATATCCGCACGAGAGTACAGGCGCGTGTTGCCCCTGGAACGGCCGGGGTTAATCAGGCCTTTCTGCTCGTACACGCGAAGCGTCTGCGGATGCATGCCCGTGAGCTCGGCCGCAACGCTAATCATGTAAAGCGGCTTGTTACGACCGTCATCCTTCTTTCGAGCCATTACCGCTCCTCTCGGTAGCTGCGCTCGTCGGCGTCAAGCAGTGCCTGAAGAGCGTCTCGCTCCTTCTTGGAAAGTTTTGTTGGAACCTTGACGTCCACCGAAACATACAGCGCACCGCGAGTCGTAGGATCCTTTACGCGAGGAGCGCCCAAGTTCTTGAACCTGAACGTTTTTCCACTCTGTGTACCTGCGGGAACCTTGAGTCGCACGGTAGTTCCATCAGGCGTTGGCACGTCAATCGAAGTGCCCAAAGCTGCCTCGTAAATGCTCACTGGAAGCTTCATGCGCACGTCAGCGCCATCTCGCGAGAAGACCGGGTGGGCCGCAACGTTAATGGTAACCACAAGGTTGCCTCGTGGACCGCCATTGACGCCGTATTCGCCATGCTTCTTGTAGCGCAGCTTCATACCATCGTAGGCGCCGGCTGGCACCTTGATGGTCAGCGACTGCTCCTCACCAGTTGAAGGCACGCGATACGTTGCCTTGCGAGAAGTGCCCTTAAATGCCTCGTCAAACGATACGTTTACGGACATAGTCAGGTCACTGCCTGCAACTGGACGGTTTGCTCGCCCACCAAAAATATCGGCAAAGTCAAAGCCGCCAGCTCCCGCGCCCGCTCCGCCGCCAAAGCCACTAAAGAAATCGGCAAAGTTGGCGCCGTTTACGTTGGTGGTGTAGGTGTAGCCGCCCTGGCGACCACCAAATCCACCTCCAGGAATGCCGCCAAACGTGAGCATCTGGTCATACTCCTGGCGCTTCTTATCATCAGAGAGCGTGTTGTACGCTTCCGAGATCTCTTTGAACTTGGCCTCATCGCCGCCCCTATCAGGGTGGTATTTAGCTGCAAGTTTTCTAAACGCTTTTTGAATATCAGACTTCGAGGCGTCGCGCTTCACGCCAAGAACGTCATAAAAAGTCTTACTACCTGCCATTCAGCACGGCCTCCTCTCTAAACTACTCTGTCTTACTCGGTTGCACCGTCTGCGGCGTCTGCCTCAGCGTCGTCAGCAGCCTCTGACTCAGCTGGGCGCTTTGGACCGCCGTGAGTAACAACAACCATTGCAGTACGAATGTCCTTGCCGCCCATACGATAGCCCTTTTGGTACACCTGGGCGACGGTCTCATCATACGCCTGGGTATCCTCAATCTGGCTCACTGCCTGGTGAGATAGAGGATCAAAAGCCTCGCCAACAGGATTGACTACCTCAACGCCCTCTTTGTTCAAGACGCTCACAAGCTTGTTACACACCGCGGAGATGCCCTCAACAAACTGCTTAGCTGCAGGGTCGGTCAGTTTGTCTGCGTGCTCAATGGCGCGCTCCAGGTCATCAATAACGGGGAGAAGGTCAACTACCAGTTTCTCTGTTGCGCGTTGACGCTCATCAAGACGCTCCTGAGCAGTACGACGACGGTAGTTGTCCCAGTCAGCCTGCAGGCGTAGGAAGCGGTCATTTGCCTCGGCTGCCTGCTGCTTTGCTGCCTCAATCTTGTCTGAAACTGAGTCCAGCTCGTTCTGCAAGCGATCGCGCTCCTGAGCTGCACGCTGGGCGTCGGCAGCAATCTCTGCCTCAGCCGTCTCTTCTCCGCGGCGAATTGCCTCTGCAACCATCTCTTCTTCGGTCATCGGACGACCTGCGCCAGCCGCACCATTGGCAGCGGCCGCGTTGCCGTCAAGCGTCTGACTTGCGGAATCATCTCCCACAACGCCGACGGCGCCTACGGTTTCATCACCGTTATTCTCGTTATCAAAGGTAGTGCCAACCTTGTTCTGATCTTCTGTTGCCACTGCCATCACCTCCCTATGTGTAGAAGGCGGCTAAACGTTTCCGCCAGCCGCCTCCGAGTCATATCACATTGTCTACCAGCTGCTGCACCAAGTTACCCAAGCGCATATGCCAAGAAACTCAGATTAGTTCTGGTTCTTATCGTCGTCGACAACCTCGTAGTCTGCATCAACAACGTCTGGCTCAGAAGGGTTACTTGCTGCGCCGTTGTTGCCAGCGGTCTGAGCCTGAGCGTCCGCGTAGACAATCTCTGCAAGCTTCTGTCCAACCTCAGTGAGCTTCTCGCCAGCCTTCTTGATTGCCTCAATGTCGGAGCCATCAAGCGCGGTCTTTGCCTCAGCAACTGCCTCTTCAACAGCCTTCTTCTGATCCTCTGGGACCTTATCGCCAAGGTCTTTGACGGTCTGCTCGGTGCTGTATGCCAGGGAGTCTACCTGGTTGCGGACCTCAATCTCGTCCTTGCGCTTCTTGTCTTCCTCGGCGTGGGACTCTTCGTCCTTGACCATGCGGTCA
>JAGZWL010000006.1:0-36716 GCA_018378955.1 Atopobium sp.
TCTCAAGTATCTAAAAAATCGAACTATCTTCTTTCTTGCGCTTATAGCTAGCAGCACGTTAATTGGCTTTATGCTTAAAGGTGTTGGACTTAACGTGTTTGCTATTGCCTACTGTATTCTGGTTTTATGGGTAGTGGGAGCAGCTGCGCTTCTAGCCGATTATTTTCATCGTCGTTGGTTTTACCAGCAGCTTGCTGAGAATTTAGCAGCAACTGATAAAGAGAGCTATCTGGTTCCTACCATGCTGGACACGCCCTCAACGCTGGAAGAACGGCTTTTTAAAGATGCACTTTCAAGTATGTCAAAGTCTATGATGGACCAGCTTGCCGATGAGCACATGCGATCAAAGGAATATCGTGAGTACATTGAGATGTGGGTGCATGAGATTAAGACCCCTATCGCCGCAGCTCATTTGGTTGCTCAAAATAATCCATCGCTGCCTATGGATGACGTGCAAACACAACTTACCAAGATTGAAACTCTAGTAGAGCAGGCGCTCTTTTATGCACGCAGCGCATCTGTAGATCGAGATTTTTCTATCAGAGACGTTAATTTGCAGTCCATCGTAAAAGATGCTCTTAAAAATAACGCACGCGTCTTCATTGACGCTGGTGTTTCTCCACATTTTGATGACTTGGCCCACGTGGTCAAGGCTGACCCAAAATGGCTTGAATTTATTTTGCGACAGCTTCTCATTAACGCTGCAAAGTATTCAAATCCAGAGCTTTCACCTGGCGAGAAGAACGTTTGGATTTCTGCCTCTGTCTCAGAGCCACGTGAGGGAACTACTTCAACCACTCTCTTCATTAAGGATAATGGCATTGGTATTCCTGAAGAGGATCTTTCTCGAATTTTTGATAAGGGTTTTACCGGTCAAAATGGTCGCAAGTACGCAAAATCTACCGGTATGGGTCTCTATCTCTGCTATGAACTCTGTAATAAGATGGGCCTTAGGCTGGCTGTGAGCAGTACCATTGGTAAAGGTTCAACCTTTTCTATTACGTTCAACCAGTCTTTTACGGATTTAAAATGAAGCTGATTAGCTTCTCCTAAATTAGAAGTTCCCACAATTCATCCGTTTGAGGATCGCTTCCTACTGGGAAGGTATGCTGACTAAAACGCTTGAATCCCCAATGTGAATAAAATGCCTTAGCAGGCTCATTGTGTTCCCAGACACCCAGCCACACGCGCTTCTTACCCTTCTCTTTTGCCAGATCAAGGGCAAATTCCATAAGCTTTGATCCAAGGTGTAGGCCTTTGAAACGTGGAAGGATATACAGGCGTTCAATTTCAAGTGAGTCATCGCGCTGACCCTCGGTTTGCTCATAACGCGTATTGAGCTTCAGGTAACCAGCTACTTGACCTTCTACCTCAATAAAATAGAAATATGAGTGTTTAGCAGCAAGCTCACGGGTAAGCTTTTCTGTGTTGTAGAGCGAGTCAATGCAACTTGCTAAATCATCTGCTGTATTTGAGTCAATAAAAGTGTCTACAAATGTCTCTATGCTAAGCTTCTGCAGTGTGCGCAAATCGGCTGTTTCAAGCGGTCGGATTGAAACGTACACGTCATCAATATTAATTGTGTTTCTCGTCTGACGATATGCATCAAGGTCAAGAGAGAGCACATGGTGGAGGACGCCAAAGTGATCAAGCACCTTAGAAGATACCTGCGTAAATCCAGCTCGCTCATAGAAGGGCTGAGCTTTGAGTTGCGACTCAACTAACACCTTGGAAGCACTACTTTCTTGTGCCAGGTAATCGAGGGTATCGTGCAGCAGCTTTGAGCCAATGCCGGCGCCTTTGTTGCTGACACATACGCGCCCAATAAGAGGGGAGTTGTATGACTGTCCTGTATCAATGATGCGTAAATATGCAGCTACCGAGTCAGTATCCTGATAAAAGACATGGGTAGAAACTTGATCAACGTTATCAAGATCGTTGTACATAATCTGCTGATCAACAATAAACGTTTCTGCTCTTAGAGAAAGAATTTGATATAACTCTTTAGCGGTAAGCTGCCCAAATCTTTTAATTACTAACTGCATAGCATGCCCCTCCCGTATGCTTGATAGTGATATTTTGACACATCAAAGTGAGAAAAGCGTAAGGTTTCCGTAAGGTCAATCGATGGCAACGTAAACGGTAGTGCGGGAGTATATATCTCAAGATTTACTCGCTCCCAACGAAAGGACGCAACATGGCAGCTACTCAAGTAACTCCAACTCAGCCAACTGTTGTGGCTGGACAATCTTCAGCACTTACCCCTCACACCGTCTTGGTTTGCCAAAACCTCGAGAAGTACTATGGAACTCGTGGAAATGTCACTAAGGCGCTGGACGGCATTAATCTTTCTGTAGCTCGCGGTGAGTTTATCGCTATCATGGGTCCTTCCGGTTCTGGCAAAACTACACTTTTGAACTGCATCTCTACCATTGATCAGGCATCTGCGGGCCACATCTTTATTGATGACCAAGAGCTTTCCAGACTACGCGGCGCAGAGCTTTCTGCCTTTAGGCGCGACCGCTTAGGCTTTATTTTCCAGGACGCAAACTTGCTTGATAGCCTTACTGCTCGTGAGAATATCGCGCTCTCTTTAACCATTGGTCACGTCCGTGCACAGGAAGTTTTGGAGCGCGTTGAAAACGTTGCCAAGCTGCTTCAGATTTCTGAGGTGCTTGATAAGTTCCCTTACGAGATGTCCGGTGGTCAGCGCCAGCGTGTTGCCGCAGCCCGAGCAATTGTTACCAACCCTTCGCTGGTCCTTGCAGACGAGCCAACCGGCGCACTTGACTCAAAGAACGCCCGTACGCTCCTTGAAAGCCTTGAGAACCTCAATCGTAACGGTGCAACCATTGCTATGGTTACTCACGATTCATATGCAGCTTCTTATGCTCATCGCGTCATTTTCATTAAGGATGGCCGCATCTTTAATGAGATAGTTCGTGGCGAGAAACCCCGCAAGCAGTTCTTTGACCAGATTATGGACGTTGTTTCATTCCTGGGAGGAGAGGGTGCTGATGTACAGTAAAATCGCGCTTGGTAACGTCAAGAAATCACTGCGCGATTTCAGCATTTACTTTCTGACATTGGCAGTAGGCGTTGCACTATTTTATTCCTTCAATTCAATTACTCAACAATCTATGGTGTTGAATCTTTCTGAAGATCAGAGACGCATTGTTCAGCTCTTAAGTAATACCATCTCTGGAGTAAGCGTTTTTCTTGCCGTTATTATGGGATTTCTTGTTGTCTACGCTAATCAATTTCTGATTCGTCGTAGGAAAAAAGAATTTGGTATGTATCAGATACTGGGCATGACCAAGAGAAATGTCTCTAAGATTATGAGTATTGAGACACTGTTTGTTGGTTTTCTCGCCCTGGTAGTTGGCCTTGTTGCAGGTATTTTTATCTCTCAATTTATGATGTTTGCAACGGCCCACATGTTCAACACAACTCTTGATTCATTCAAATTTGTCTTCTCGCAAGCTGCGTTGATTCAAACGGTTATTTACTTTGTGGTCATGTTTGTGGTTGCACTGATTTTTAACGTCACCACGGTGTCCCGCTATAAGCTTATTGACCTTCTTAACGCAGACAAAGTAACTCAGACCGTCAAGGTAAGGAATCTTACTGTCTCAGTGCTGCTCTTCTTGACCTCTCTTGGAATCATTGCTTATTCCTATATCCTGCTTCAGCACAATGGTTTAAAACAGATAGATGACGAGTTTGCCATGGCTACTGCTTTGGTATCTGTGGGCACAGCACTCTTTTTCTTCTCAATCTCTGGTTTTTTGCTCAGATTTATGCAGATGCAGAAGGGCTTCTACTACAAGGGTCTTCACTCATTTATCCTGCGTCAGTTTAATGCCCGCGTTAATACTGCTTGGGTTTCCATCTCTTTAGTCTGCGCCATGCTCTTTGTGGCAGTTTGTGGACTTGGTACGGGTTTCTCGCTTGTTGACTCTTTGAACGTCAGTTTCTCCAAGCTTAAAACGTACGATGTTTCTGTATCAATCAATCCAGGCTCAGAGCGCAGTTATACTCCTGGCCCAGCGGATTCATATGACTATCTCTCTGTAGTGCAGAAGCTTGATCCAGAGTGGGATAAAACTATCAAAAATGCCTTCCAGGTAGATACATACTTTGCTCAAAGTGATCCAACAACGCCTAGTTTTACGTATAGTTCTATTGATGCTGTAACAGGCAAGCGCTTTAGTGATTACTTTACCGGCTATAGTGGCCAGGAAGATCCTGCGCAGAAAAACGTAACTTTGATGCGAGCTTCTCAGTACAACAAACTGCGCGTTGCATCTGGGCTTGAGCCTGTTGACTTTGGTACAAACGGCTATATGGTTTGGACGCTTGATACTAATCTCACAAAATACTGGCAGGATTCTCTTGCTAATAATCCTGAACTCACCATTGAGGGTCACAAACTTCATGCTGTTGGTGGAACGCTTGATATTGCTCAAACACAAGGTGGACCTGCACTTATGCCAGCATTTGGAATTGTGGTTGTTGCTGATCAAAGCTTCCCTTCAAGCGTTGTTTTGACCAACTCATATATCTTAGGCAACTATCAAACCCCAGGCGATGCTTCTGAAACGCAGTTCCAGGGTCAAATTAAGCAGTACTTTGGTGATGGCGCCGTAACTGGTGGCGATTCCGATCCTTATTCTTTAATGCTTGTGGTCACCGCTTCCGAGTACATTCAATCGACTGCTGGATTCTCTGGTATTGTGACGTATCTGGCGCTGTACATTGGCCTGGTACTCTTCATTGCGTGCGCCGCTATTCTGGCACTTCAGCAGCTCTCCGAGGCATCGGATAACGCTCGCGCCTATCAAGTTCTTGCAGAACTTGGTGCCGAGAAGGGCCTTGCAAGTCGCGCGCTCTTTGTTCAGATTGGCGTGTACTTCCTGTTCCCGCTGCTTATGGCAGCTGCGCACGCAACATGCGCAATGTCTATTATGGTTTCTGTCATCAAGTCGATTGGCAACTTTGATGTAGCTAGCAGCATTGGTGGAGTGGTTGCAGTAGTAGCTGCTTTGTATGGCGGATACTTCCTGGTTACCTTTTTTGCTGCACGTTCGATCATCTTTAGAGGTGCCAAGAGAATGCAGTAAGTTGCGTCGCCGTGTTGTAAATTCGTGAAAGAAGGACGGATGTTCCTCTGTGGAGCATTCGTCCTTCTCGCTTAGGTAAAATGGAAACGTTATGTCAGATGGTATCTGTGCAGAGCACATACTCAAGGAGGCATCATGGGTCTTTGGTCAAAGGTTAAAAATGTGTTTGTTCCTTCTAACGGAGCAGAGCAGCCTCAAAAGGCTACATTTGCTACCAGGGAAGACACTATCTATGCACCAGTTTCTGGTGTCCTGGTAAGCGTACAAGAGGTTCACGATGAGGTAATCTCAAGCGGTCTCTTTGGCCAGGGCTATGGTATTTTGCCTGTTGGTCTTGACTGTGTATATGCTCCTTGCAATGCTCGCGTTACTGCAACTAACGTAACCAATCACTCAATTGGTCTTACCACAGACACTGGTATTGAGATTTTGATTCACATTGGTGTTGGCACCATCGAGATGAACGGCAAGGGCTTTACCCGTTACGTTCACGCTAACGATGAGGTCAAGGCCGGTACTCCACTGATTTCATTTGATGCTGCTGCCATTGAAGAAGCAGGATATGAGAACGTTGTAGTTGTTACCGTTGTTAATGCAGATCAGTATGAGCGCATTGACCTCATTGGTGAGTCCGGAACACTGATTGGTGGTCGTCCACTGGTTAAGATTGGCGATCCTCTGATGTGCGTCAAGCACTAGGGTTTCTCGCCAGCTAAACATCTGCAATAAACGAGGTTTTACATGCTTAGAGTTACTAAGGCAATTCTTCACGTCTTTGATTTTGAGACGGGAACTAAATACTTCTCTCAATCTACCTTGGATTTAGAGGACCGTCAGACAAAGTCATACGTACAGCGTAGACTGCGCAAGATTACAGCAAACCCAGAGTCCAGGCACGGAGAGTTTGCTCCTACCAGCAATTTTGCAGGAGGTCTTCAGGAGTATGCTCACGGAGACGTTGAGTTTGTAGAGTTTTCTCACCAGATTGCTCAGTGGTTCTGGGAAGAGCTCCGTCGCGCAGATGACGTTGAGCAGTGCGATCTTCTTGTGGCGGACTACATTGATACCGATGCTGGCCAGGCGCTTGCCAGTGCTGCTGCAGATGACGAAGATGCTCAGGCTGAGGCATTTGAGGGCGAGGGAAGACGTCTTTTTGCTATTGTGCTTCTCCCACGCAAGCAGGCCTTTATCCATGATGTAAACGGATCGGTAAATGAGATTTTGCGCCAAGACGCAACGCTGCCTTCTCCTACGCAAAAGGTTGATTCATATGCAGTCATTGACCTGGATACAGGCGCCATTGACTTCCACGACCATGACCGCTCTGTAGCAGGAGAGGGAAAGTTCATCATCCCAGAGCTCTTCCTTGAGTGCTCATCAGAGGCTTCAAGTCATGAGGTTATTGGCGAGGTAACTGTTATTGTGCAAGACTTGGCAGAAGAGTATGGACTTGAGCCTGCTGTTGAGGTGTCTCGTGCTAAGGCCGCCGTTGCAGAAGCAGCAGAGGTAGAAGAGGTAGTAGACCCTATTAAGGTCGGTAAGCGCATCTTTGAGGAGCGTCCTGAGATTCAGGAAAAGTACGAGGCTCAGGTGGCAAGTAGAGAGCTCCCCGAAGAAGTTCCTGTTAAACGCGGTGTTGCTAACAGAATTGCAAAGAATCATAAAATCCGCACCGATACGGGAATTGAGATTTCATTCCCTTCAAACCTAACAGAACGTCCAGGTTACCTAGAATTTTCTCATGAGTCTGATGGCAGGATTACCATTTCAATAAAAAATGTTGCACATATTGAAAACCGCTAAATCCTACCGTTGACCTCACAATTTAGAGCTAAAACTCCCCAAAATTCGTTTCGGAGAGTTTGTAAATTACGTATCTTTTTGAATATCATCGTGTATCTCGGGTAGAATAGTCTCTCAAAGGTCACACCGTACTACTAAACGTTCTAGGAGACCCTTATGAGTTTAAAGAAACAGCAAAGCACCACCATTGAGGAGCAGAGCGCTGCCCTTTTCAATCGTCGTGATGCCCTTAAGATTTTTGCCGGCATGGGCATTGCTGCCGCTGCCGTTACTGCATCCCTGATCAACACTCGTCCTGCTTTTGGTGTTACCCAGGCTCAGATTGATGCTGCTCGTAGCGATTACGATGCTGCTCAGAAGCTGCTCGATGAGATTTCTAATGAAGTCTCCAACATGCAGGCAAGCCTGAATGACACTAACTCTCAGATTGGCGCTATTTCTGATCAGATTGCAGATAAGCAGAATCAGATTGATGCTAAGCAGAAAGAGATTTCTGAAAAGGAAACTCAGATTGCCGAGAAGAGAAAAGAACTTGGCGCTCGTATGTCCAGCAACTACAAGGCTGGCCCAGCTGGTGCTCTAGAGATGATTCTTTCTTCTGCAAGCTTTGAGGAGCTCACCTCCAATATTTACTACCTCGACAAGATTTCTGAGTCCGATCAGAAGATGATTGAGGAAGTTAAGAACCTGAAGGCCGCTCTTGAGTCTGATAAGGCTGCTCTTCAGTCCGAGAAGACCGAGCTAGAGAATAAGAAGGCTGAGCTTGAGAATCTCCGTGCTTCTCAGGAGTCTCAGCTTAATGACATTTCTGCTCGTCAGGCAGACGCAGCAAACGTTGTTGCAAATCTTGATGACAATGTTAAAGCGCTTATTGCTCAGCGTGATTCTGAGCTTCTTGCTGCTCAGCAGGAGGCAGAGCGCGTTGCCGCTCAGCGTGCTGCTTCATCAAGCGACAGCGGTGGTGGCAGTAGCTACTATGGCGGTGGCGGCGGAGGAGGAACCTCTTCTGCAGGTTCTGGTTCTGCTGCTGCAGTTGTTAATGCTGCAGGCTATACCGGATCTACTGGTGCTGGCTTCTGTGCTGCTTGGGTTTCTAACGTCTTCTCTAACGCTGGTGTTGGTACCTTCTATGGCAACGCCTGTGATATGTACTATTCCTGGTGCTACTCTACCGACCAGAGCGCTATTGAGCCTGGCATGATTATTGCTGTTCCAACCCTTGGTGGCTCTGCTGCAGCTTTGATTTACGGCCACGTTGGCATCTACATTGGTGGTGGCATGGTCAGGCACTGTCTCTCTGGTATTGTAAGAAGCCAGAGCTTGAGTTCTTGGATTTCTCAGCTTGGTGCTTTGAGTACTCCAAGGTGGGGCTGGCTTGGCGGCGTTGTCCTAAGCTAAGGTATTGGCCCCTCATAACTTGTTATGTAAAAGAGCTTGGTTGCATGCAACCAAGCTCTTTTTGATGTCTATTTGATGCAAAAAGGAAGGGCGCAGATGCCAGAAGCACCTACGCCCTTCTCGCCCTATAAAGGGGGGGGTGGATTACTCTTCAACCTCAAGAAGCTCAATGTTGAAGTTAAGGTCTTTACCAGCCATTGGGTGGTTGGTATCAAAGACGATAGTGGTACCGTCATTTGAGACTACGGTTGCCATAACAGGGTATCCCTCAGGAGTGCCCAGAGTAACCTGCTGACCTGCAACAAGATTCTCAGAGCCTGGAAGCTGAGCTACGGGAACAGGCTGTACAGCCTCCTCATGGCGCTCACCATAAGCCTCTGCTGCTGGAATATGGACGTCAACAATCTGGCCAACGGTCATATCTTTAACAGCCTCGTCAAAACCAGGAATCATCTGACCAGCCATGCAGGTGAATGCCAGTGGCTCGTTGCGATCGCGGGAGGAGTCAAACTTAGTACCGTCGTCAAGAGTGCCTACGTAGTGGACCTTTACCTTTTTACCTTCGTTGCTCATGAAACTCCAATCGTTAAAAACATATCTTTGGCATTCTACCCAAGTGAGGCGTAAATCAACCTTTGAATGATAAAGGTATAAAATACTTTACATTCAGTTTGAAAGGTTTGTAATGGAAGCTCGCTTAGCTCCTCATAATTTTATTGGTGTATTTGACTCGGGCGTTGGTGGTATGAGTGTGCTTAAACACCTTGTTGCCCAAATGCCTCACGAGGAATTTCATTATTTTGGTGATTCTGCATTTGCTCCTTATGGCACTAAACCAAAAGCGCAGATTGCCCAGCGCTCTTGTGCTATTGCTAAAAAGTTTATCGATGAGGGTGCTAAAGCGCTGGTTATAGCTTGCAATACTGCTACAGCTGCTACTGCAGACGAGCTGAGGGCAACCTATCCTCATGTACCTATTGTGGGTGTTGAGCCAGCTCTTAAGCCTGCCGTAACTGCATATCCTCATGGAACAGTGGTTGTTCTGGCTACAAAAGCAACGCTCTCTTTGCAAAAGTACCACAACCTTGAATCGCGCCTGCATCCTTCCGCAAAGGTTATCTCTATTCCAGGAGAAGGCCTGGTGGAGCTTATTGAATCTGGTCAGGCTGATTCAGAACAGATGCATAAACGACTGGCCGAGCTTTTGGGAGATTATGCTGGCCAGGTAGATGCCGTGGTTCTTGGGTGTACCCATTATCCCTTTATCAAGAAGCAAATTAGCTCTGTTTTAGGAGACGTAGAATTTTTTGACGGTGGGGCAGGCGCCGCTCATCAGCTTAAGCGTTTGCTTGGACAGGCAAACTTGCTTGCTTCTGCAGATGCCGCTGCCGACAAGAACAATAGCGCCGTAGAGCCTGATATTTTATTCTCATCAAGCATAGATACTCCTGAAGAATTGAAGTTCTACCAGGAGTTCTTCTCGCAAGATATGTAAGCGTGGCTGGGTAAGCGTATTACTTAAGCTTAGCCTCAAGCCACTTTTTGAGCACTACTGCGTTGTTGTACGTAGTGTCTTTGTCCGAGAAAAGCAGTGTCACGGTAGATCGATCAAGCTTCTTAAGCTGTTTAACGAAGGCATCTGCGTCAGGATTGCTGTCAAGTTCAGCTGTATAAGTAGACACAAAGCTGTCAAAGCGCTCAGGATCGTGGTTGAATGCTTTTCTGCACTCAGTAGTAGGAGCAATGGTTTTAGCCCATTCATCAGCGTGTAGGTTCTCTTTTTTGATGCCTCGTGGCCACAGTCTATCAACGAGTACGCGATACCCATCGTCAGCTTCTGGTGCGTCGTAAGTTCTCTTAAGTTTGATATTCATTTTTGCTCCCTTCAGCTCATGTACGTTATACCGCAAAATATCTATTCGGTTACAAACTATTTAATAGGACTAGGTATTCATATCCGCATGTTTATGATGAAGTTCATTCTTTAAAACCCACGGAGAAAGGAAAGCCATGGCAAACTCAGTGGAGAAGAAAGACATTGATTGGACAGCGCTTGGCTTCGCATATACGCAGTGTGACTACAGCTACGTTGCCCACTACAAAGACGGCGCTTGGGATGAGGGCGGCCTTACCACCGACCACAGCATTACGCTGTCTGAATGCGCAAACATCTTCCATTATTGCCAGGAAGTTTTTGAGGGTTTAAAAGCTTACACCACAGTCTCTGGCGATATTGTCTGCTTCCGTCCTAATCTCAATGCTCAGCGTATGGTTGACTCTGCATCTCGTCTTGTCATGCCACCATTTCCTGAGGATAGATTTGTCGCTGCTGTTAAAGAGGTTGTTTCTGCAAACGCAGCTTGGGTTCCACCATTTGGCACGGGCGCTACGCTGTATGTTCGTCCATTTATGATTGGTACCGGAAATACTGTTGGTGTTAAGCCATCTCCTACCTATGAGTTCCGCATTATGGTCACTCCAGTTGGAGCGTATTACTCTAACGGCGTTGCTCCTGTTGCACTGACCGTTTCTCCTTATGACCGTGCTGCTCCTCACGGAACCGGTAACATCAAGGCTGGCCTTAACTATGCCATGTCTCTGTACCCAACTACCTGGGCACATGAGCAGGGCTTTGCAGACAGTATGTATCTTGACTCTGGCTCTCGTACCTATGTTGAGGAGTCCAGTGGCGCAAACTTCCTCTTTGTTGATAAAGAGGGAACCCTGGTTATTCCACAGTCTTACACAGATTCCATTTTGCCTTCTATTACCCGCCGCTCTTTGGCAACGGTTGCTAAAGACCTGCTTGGTATGAAGGTTGTTGAGCGTCCTGTCCGCTTTGACGAGCTTGACCAGTTTGTTGAGTGCGGCATGTGCGGTACCGCTGCTGTTATTTCTCCTGTTGGCAAAGTTGTTGACGGCCAGAAAGAGATTGTTTTTGGCGCTGGTATGGAGGCCGTTGGACCAGTTATGTCTAAGCTCCGCAACACGCTGACCAGCATTCAGTCTGGCGAGATTGAGGCTCCAGAGGCAGACTGGATTTGCAAGATTTGCTAAGGCTTGCGTTTTCAACAACGCTTTGCTTTTAATACAAAGGCGAGAAGACCAATCGATCTTCTCGCCTTATTTTTATCTGCAAAAGCAGGATACGTGTGACGGCTATGCCTTGACGCTTATGCCTTGTGGGAAGAACCCAGGTTATCCATGTGGCTTGCAACAATCTGAGTGATTGCTTCCATACCAGGAACGGAAGGCTTCTTTGGATCAAAGTTGCCAGGGTTTTCTGACATGTACTTCATAAAGGCTGCGGTAAAGACCTGGCGGAGCTCGGTTGCGTAGTTAACCTTGCAAATACCGTTCTGAATTGCCTCTGCTACCTGGTCATCTGGAACACCAGAAGTACCGTGAAGAACCAGAGGAATATCAAGACGCTGGCGGATAGCCTTGAGGACACCCTGCTCAATGTGAGGTGTACCGTGGTAAACGCCGTGAGCGGTACCAACGCCAACTGCGAGAGAAGTGCAGTTAGTGCGAGCGACAAACTCCTCAGCCTGGTCTGGATCAGTGTAGGGGTTCTCGCCCTCAACAGCTGGGCCGTCGTCCTCTTTGCCGCCAACTTTGCCAAGCTCAGCCTCAACAGGAAGGTTGATAGGACTAGCAAACTTGGTTACGGATGCGGTAAGTGCAATGTTGTCCTCAAATGGAACGTGAGAGCCGTCAATCATGACGGAGGTGTAACCGGCACGAGCTGCCTGGATGCAGCGGTCAAAGCCATCACCGTGATCTAGGTGAAGAGCAACAGGAACAGTTGCCTCTTCAGCAGCGCAACGAACCATGGCAGCAAAGTAATCAAGGCTTGCGTACTTGATGGTTCCAGGAGTGGTCTGAAGAATAACAGGGGAGCGGCGCTCTTCGGCTGCCTTAACAACAGCCATTACAAACTCAAGGTTCTCAACGTTAAAGGCGCCAACAGCATAATGGCCAGCCTGTGCGTCAAGAAGCATCTGCTTAGTAGTAACGAACATCTATTGCTCCTTTCGCCCCAAAGGGCTCTTTGATTGACTGAAAAAATTGTAACGTTTCTCTTACTCTGTTACGTAAGTTTTCTAGAAATAGTTTTGTCTTTGTAACCTTTGGCGAGAAACCCGTCTTGCTGCATATTATTCAGCAATCTTTTTGATTGTGACCTGCTTCTGAATCTTAGTTGCAACATCTAGATCAAAGCGACCGGTACCTGCAGATAAACAACTTGCGGTAGCACATGAAAGCGCAAAGGTAAGACACTCTGAAGTTGGTTTTTGCTGAGCAAGTGCAACAGCAAATGAGCCAACAAGGGTATCTCCTGCACCAACAGGATTGATAGCTTCAATTTTTGGAGGATTTGCTCTAAAGGTTCCTTCATCAGAAACCATGAGCGCACCTTTTGCACCAAGCGAGACAACTACAATTTTAATGCCGCGTTTGTGCAGCTCCTGAGCTGCCTTTATGACCTCGTCTTCTGTAGTTACTTCTCTTCCTAGAAGTTGACCGATTTCATCGGTGTTTGGTTTGATCATGGTAGGAAGGGCATCAATACAGGAGGTGAGCAGTGCACCGGATGCGTCTACAATGCAAGGCACGCCCGCAGCCATGGTCTCTTCAATAAGTTCTTTGTAATTTTCGGCAGAAATGCCCTTGGGAACACTGCCATTAAAGGTAACAACTTCGGCTTCGTTGGTAAGCTGCACAAGTTTTGCCTTGAAAGCAAGGAATTCTTCAGGAAGTACAGGCTGTCCAGGCTCTAAGAATTCAGTTGATTGCCCGCTTGGCTCCAGGATATTAATGCATGAGCGGGTTTCTTGCTCAGTATAAATAAAATCACTGGTAATGCCATCTTTGTGAGCCAACTCAACAAGGTATCTACCGTTATTGCCGCCTACAAATCCCGTGGCACAAACAGGGTAGTTAAGGGTGGTAATGGCTCGTGAGGCGTTAAGACCCTTGCCGCCCGCACTGTTATCTACTACCGAGACTCTGTGTACCGTTCCATCTACAACAGGAGAGTCCAGGTAGTACGCTTTATCAATGGATGCATTGAGTGTTACGGTAACAATCACGCATATCACCTCGTCTAAAAGACAGTGCACACAAAGTGCTCAGAGGAAAGCAGGGGCGAGAAACACTATGGAACAGCGCCACTGCAAATGAAATTGAGTTGAATCAATTTAACCAAAGCGCCATCAAGAAACTATTCTTTAGATGTTCTAAAAAAAGATACCAGTACATAATTTCTTAATACCAATTTTATTTTCTCATCATATTTGAGCAGGATTTTAGGGTTGTTTACTACATTTATTACGTATAAAGGTGCGTTATAAGAACTTCTCATTTTTCAAGGATAGCTCTAAATTTTTTAGTGCATCGTCACAATTTATCCATATATCTACCTGCGAAAATAACAACGTGTGTACCGTTTACGGTAAAAATAGTACCGTTAAGCCGTCGATTGTTAACGTACACATCTCAAGATGCTCACTAGACTATACTTATGTTAGGTTGTTATCTGGTATCTACCACTTAGAGAGAAACTTCAACACCCCTAGTTTTCCGCGTAGCTCCCCAGATAGTTTCCAACTCTTCGAAAGGAGTTTGACATGGTAGGTTGCGTTTTAACTGGTCATGGAACTTTTGCAAACGGTCTTGCTGATGCTTTAAAGATGATTGCTGGTGAGCAAGAAGCTTTTGTTCCCGTTCCTTTTATTGAAGCCGGTGCTGCAACATACCCAGAAACTCTTGCTGCAACAATTTCCGATCTTCTTGACACTACTGACGGTGTGCTGGTTTTCTGCGATCTGCTTGGCGGAACACCTTTTAATCAGGCAATGATTATTGCTCAGAGTTATTCAAACGTAGAAGTTGTTACCGGCACAAACCTTCCTATGCTTCTTGAAACACTTGGTAGCCGCATGGCAGATACCTCTCTTGAAGAGCTGGTTGATGCTGCTGTTTTAGCTGGTAGCCAGGGAGTTGTTCATAAGCGTCTTGAGCTTGAGGTTGAGCCAGAAGATGACATCTTCGGAGACGATGGTATTTAAGTAGCGTTTTGTTGTTGAGTTAAGGAGATGCACATGGCAAATCTAGCAGAGAACATTCTTGCTTCATCCATTGTTCTTCTCGCGTTCTTAGTAATTTTGGGCCTTGTTTATTCCTTCTTTGTTTGGAGAGCCTCTTCTAAAAAGGCGGGAACAACTTCAGAGTTTCTGAAGAATCTTCATGCAGGTCAGAAAGTTAAGACTAACAGCGGAATGTATGGCGTAGTTAAAAACGTCAAAAAAGAAACAGTAGATGTTGAGTTTGCTCCAAATGTGGTCATCACGTTGGATCGTTGGGCGTTAATCAGCGTTTCTAACAATAAATAAATTTGCAGTAAAACACGCAGCGTAAGTTGCGAGTAGTGCGATGAAAATCGCAGATAGCACGCACAAGTGTGCGCGCAAAGAGAGGAGAACTTGTTATGGGAGAACCAGATATCAAGCTTGCTCGAATCGATAATCGTTTGATTCATGGTCAGGTTGCTACTCAGTGGAACGGTACCCTTGGAACAAATCTCATCCTTGTTGCTAATGACGAGGTCGCAGGCAATAAGATGCGTCAGGGCCTCATGGATATGGCAGCACCAAACGGTGTTGCAACCAGGTACTTTACGCTCCAGAAGACTATCGATGTTATCCACAAGGCTTCAGCAAGCCAGCACATTTTCCTTGTTGCCGAGAATCCAGAGGATGTCCTCACTCTGGTTAAGGGCGGTGTTCCAATCAAAAAAGTGAACATCGGCAATATGCACATGGCTGAGGGAAAGCGACAGGTCGCCACAAGTGTGGCGGTAGACGATAAGGACGTCGCTGCCTTTCGTGAGCTTCAGGAATTGGGGGTGACTCTAGAGATTAGGCGTGTTCCTACGACCCCGGTCGAGGATATCTCAAAGCTATTCGAGTAAGTTTTGCGCGCAACTTCCTGGTAGAGATTACAAAAAGTTGCAATGGTGCAACGTTTCTAGCAGGTTGGCAAAGGTATTCGGATAGTCTGCCGATCATCGTCATCGGTAGTTATGGTGTGTTTGAAAGGAGGAGTTAAGATGGATGTTAGCCCTATTCAGGTGTTATTAATTTTCATCGTTGCGTTTATCGCTGGCATCGATCAGTTTAGTTTCCTCGAGTCTCTTTACCAGCCAATCGTAACTGGTTTTTTGGTTGGTTTGATTCTTGGTGACGTTCAGACTGGTCTCATTGTTGGTGGTACTTATCAGCTTATGACCATCGGCAACATGCCTGTTGGTGGTGCTCAGCCACCTAACGCTGTTATCGGCGGCATTATGTCTGCAGTCTTTGCAATCACTACTAAGCTTGAGCCAATGGCCGCTGTAGCTGCAGCAATTCCATTCTCTCTGCTTGGTCAGTATGCAGTAACCATCATCTTTACCATTATGTCCCCTGTAATGGCAACTGCTGATGCATACGCCGAGAAGGCCGATCCTAAGGGAATTGCTCGTATCAACTATGGTGCAATGGCTGCTCTTGGTCTCTTCTTTGGTGTTATTGTTACCCTGTTCTTCCTGGGTGGTGCTGCATTTGGCACTCAGATCACCACGGCAATTCCAAAGTGGCTCATGAATGCACTGTCCGTCGCTGGTGGCATGATGCGCTTCGTCGGCTTTGCAATCCTGCTGAAGGTTATGGTTTCTCGCGAGCTTTGGGGCTTCTTCCTCATGGGCTTTGCAGCTGCAATCGTATTTATCAGCATTCCTGAGCTCTCTGGTCCAGCACTTCTGCTTCTTGCTCTCATCGGCTTTGGTATCGCATTCTGGGATTACCAGCTCCAGACCAAGATGAAGAATGCTGCTCCTGCTGTTGTTGCTGGAGGTGACTTCGAAGATGGCATTTAATATTCCTGATACCTATCAGAACACCACTCCTGCTGAGCCACTTGATCAGAAGACGCTCAACAAGATGGTATGGCGCTCCCTGTTCCTGCAGGCTTCCTTCAACTACGAGAGAATGCAGGCAGCTGGTTGGCTCTACGGTATCCTCCCTGGTCTTGAGAAGATTCACGGCGACAACAAGGATGACCTTGCTGCTTCCATGAGTCACAACCTTGAGTTCTACAATACCCACCCATTCTTGGTCACTTTTGTTATGGGTATTGTTCTCTCCCTTGAGCAGAACAAGCTGGATATCCCAACCATTCGTGCAGTCCGCGTTTCTGCAATGGGTCCTCTGGGCGGCATTGGTGACGCACTGTTCTGGTTCACCCTTGTTCCAATTACTGCTGGTATTACCTCTAACATGGCAATTTCCGGCAATGTCTTTGCACCATTCTTGTTCCTTATCATCTTCAACATCGCACAGTTTGCTGTACGTTATTGGCTGATGAATCTTTCCTACAAGATGGGTACTGACGCAATTACCCTGCTCACCGAGAACGCAAAAGAGTTCACTCGTGCTGCTTCTATCCTGGGCGTCTTTGTTGTTGGCTGCCTGGTTGTCTGCTACGGTGGAACCAAGCTTGGCGCTGGCGCAAACATCCCTAACGGTGAGACACACAGCGTCGTTCTTTCTCAGGTAACTCTTTCTGACGAGCAGCTTGCTTCTGGTCAGTATGACAAGGCACTCTTTGCTGAGGGTTCTTATTCTGACTACAAGAAGAATCCTGAGTCCGTTAAGTTCATCGGCGGCAAGACTGCTGACGGCAAGGACGGCACTACTGCTATTGCTCCAGTCGGCAACGGTGTTAACCTGGTAACTGTTGGCGAGGAAGTTACTTCTCCTGTCTCTATTGACATCCAGAAGATCCTCGACGGCGTTTGCCCAAAGCTTATCCCATTGGCTCTTACCCTTTGCCTGTACTATCTCATGGCAAAGCGTAACTGGACTCCAATCATGTGCATCTGCCTGCTTCTGGTAATTGCACTTCTTGGTTCTGGCTTTGGCGTTCTCCCATATATTTGGGGTTAAGTAAGTGTGACGGGTGTCCACTTAGTGGGCACCCGTCTTTTATAGGAGAGTTTTGATGACAACGTTTATGGGAAGACAGCCTCTCTACGAGCAGCTAGCAAATATGCTGCGCTATCGTATTGAGAACGAGATGGATCCAGATGATCCACTTCCTTCTGAGCGTGAGCTCTCTGATTCCTATGGACTTTCTCGCACCACGGTAAGACTTGCCCTGCAAGAGCTTGAACACATGGGGCTCATTTATCGTCAGCGTGGCCGCGGTACTTTTGTTGCAGACGTCTCTGAACGTGCAACAGACCTTATGGGAGGCTATAGCTTTACTGACCAGCAGCGTCAGTTAGGCCGCGTTCCTAAGACAACTATTCTGGAGTTTGACACTATTGAGGCTAATAAGTTCTTAGCCCAACATATGCACGTTATTCTTGGCGAGAAACTCTTCCGCATCAAGCGTTTAAGAAGTGCCGATGACGTGCCTATGATGCTGGAAGTAACCTATCTTCCAGTTTCACAGTTTTTCTCGCTCACTGCTCATGATGTTGAGCAAAAATCTCTCTATCAAATTTTTGAAGAAGACTACAACATAAAGATTGGCGTAGCAGAAGAGGAGTTCAAGGCTTCAATTGCTCGCTCGGATGACGCCACTTTATTGCAAATTTCTGAAGGCTCGCCTGTTTTGAGTCTCACACGCACAACCTACAACGACAGAAATATCATTGTTGAGTTCACACTAAGCGTGGCTCGTGCGGATCAGTTTAGATACAAAATTGTACATACACGCAGTTAAATAACTGTGAGAAGGGATATCAATGTTTAAGAAGAGCCAAGAAGAGCTAAAGGCACTAGGCGCTCATATTACAACTGCCGAGATTAAGCAGCAGCCTGAGCTTTGGGAATCTACCTTTGGGATTTATCAAGAAAACCTTTCTGCAATTAAAGAGTTTGTCGAGCGTGCTCGCAATCTTGGTGAGGGTCGTCGTACCCGCGTGGTCTTTACGGGTGCAGGTACCTCGGCATATGTAGGCGATACCATTACTCCGTATCTTCGTTCTCATGGCGAGAAGAGCTCTTTTGAGTTTGCGTCTGTTGCAACTACTGATATTGTTTCTGATCCTTATGGCAGTCTTGATCCAGATGATCCAACGGTCTTGGTTTCTTTTGCGCGCTCTGGTAATAGTCCAGAGAGTCTTGCTGCCGTAAATATTGCTCGCAAGATTGTCAAAAATCTTTTGCTCATCAATATTACTTGTGCTCCTGAGGGAAAACTTGCTGTTGAGTCTGCAGGTAAAGACGATACATTGCTTCTTCTTATTCCTGGTGCAAATGACCAGGGCTTTGCCATGACCGGCTCTTATAGCTGTATGACACTTCTTGCTACTCTTGTATTTGATAGTGCTGATGACTCACAGAAGAAGGCTTGGATTTCTGATGCTGCTGAGCTGGGTAGGCAGGTAATTGAGCGCGAGGAAGAGATTGCTGAGTGGCTTAAGAGCGATTTCAACCGCATTACCTATCTGGGTTCTGGTCCTTTTGTGGGTCTTGCTCATGAGGCTCAGCTTAAGATTTTGGAGCTTGCAGCTGGTATTAATGCAACGTCGTGGGATTCCTCGATGGGATATCGTCACGGACCAAAGTCGTTTGTCGACGAACACACCCTGGTGTTTGATTTTGTTTCCAATAACCCTTATACGCGTCAATATGATCTGGATATTCTTGACGAGATTAAGGGAGACCAGATTGCTGCTCTGACCATTGGTATTGAGCAAGAGGGGGCAACAAACTTTACGGGAAGAACGTTTAGTCTTCCAGTATTTACAGAGCCTCTACCAGCACCTTATTTGGCTCTGCCTTTTGTAATGGTCGCTCAAGTGGTGGCACTCTTAAACTCAGTTCGTGTCAATAACAAACCGGACACACCTTCTCCAACTGGTCAGGTTAATCGAGTGGTTAAGGGTGTTACAATTCACTCACTATAGGAATTACTAAGAAGGACGTGCCTATGGCGCGTCCTTTTGAGAATGATTGAGGTACGTATGAGTACATTTGCAGTTAAAGCAGATAAGTTCTTTTTGCCAGGAGCAACTTCTGGTCCAGGATATTTACTCGTAGAAGATGGTGTATTTGGTCATTTCACTAAAGAGAAGCCAGACTGCGAGATTATTGACCGCACTGGTTTTTGGGTGGCACCTGGCCTTGTTGATACCCATATCCATGGCTTCCTGGACCACGATATTATGGACTGCGATCCTGATGGCGTCATTGAGATTGCTCAGGGTTTGCTCTCTAACGGTGTAACTTCTTGGCTTCCAACAACACTAACCGCAAGCGTTGAGCAAACTGGCGATGCTTGTGAGTCTGTTGCTGATGCCGCAGAGGGAATTGCGGCAAACGGTATTGATGCTGCTCGCATCCAGGGCATCTTCCTAGAGGGACCTTTCTTTACCGAGAAACACAAGGGTGCCCAGAATCCTGCGTACTTCCTTGATCCAGATGTAGAGGTCTTTGATGAGTGGCAGGAGCGTGCTGACGGCTGGATTGCCAAGATTGCTATTGCTCCAGAGCGCGATGGTGCTCCAGAGTTCTGTGCAGAGATGGCAGACCGCGGTGTTCATGTTGCACTTGGTCACTCCGATGCAACGTATGAGGAGGCTCTTGCCTGCGTAAACGCTGGTGCAGACATTTTTGTTCATACCTATAACGGCATGAGCGGTCTTCACCACCGTGAGCCAGGTATGGTTGGTGCTGCAATGACCACCCACGGTACCTATGCAGAGGCTATTTGCGACGGCCATCACCTTAATCCTATTGCAGTCCGTGCTCTGGTAAATGCAAAGGGATATGACCATACTGTTCTTATTACAGACTGCATGCGTGCAGGTGGTATGCCTAATGGACAGTACAAGCTTGGCGATTTCCCTGTTGTTGTTGAAGGTGGAACCGCTCGTCTGATGGATGAGTCTCACAGCCTTGCAGGTTCAATCCTTCGTCTGTTTGAAGGCGTGAAGAACGTCTTTGACTGGGGTATTGTTTCTGCTGAAGAAGCGGTTCGTATGGCTTCAGAAAACCCAGCTCGCTCCTGTGGAATTGATGATGTTTGTGGCTTCATCCGTCCTGGATATGATGCTGACTTTATTGTTGTTACAAAAGATCTTCAGCTTGAAGAGACGTTCCTTGGAGGAAAGAGCGTTTACAAGGCTTAAGCAGCAAATCTTGAGTAATGCAAACTAAAGGAAGCCTATGGAGTTCTATTCCCATAACTATTTAATTCACCATGCGACAGCATTTGACTGGACTCAGCTTGTTCTATTTGGTCTTGTTGCACTTCTAATGATCTTCTCGCTTGTGCATTACATGCGTGATAGAAAAAATTCTAAGTACCGTGAGCTGGCGCTTATTGCGCTGTTTTCATTAATCTTTCTTGGACTTCTGCAGCTTGATCGTGTGCTAGAGGTTAATCAGGCAAGTAAGCACTATGAGTCAATTGTTTCCTCACAAGAAAACATTGCTCGACGTCTTGAGGTTGATTTTGACCACGTGTACGTTGCCTTTGATAGCCAGGGAAATCCCTCGTATCTTGAGGTTGACGGTAAGTATTATCACGTTTTGAAAAATACCGAGAATGACTATGTCATTGAACAGATCAATCTCATTGGTAATGACATTAAGCATGTAGAGGAGTAGATCGATGAGCTTTTATTTAGAAGTTGCCATTAAATTGTGCATCGGTCTTTTCTCGCTTGTTCTGGCAATTAACGTCAGCGGAAAAGGAAACCTAGCACCAACTGCAGCAATTGACCAGGTTCAAAACTTTGTACTTGGCGGCATTGTTGGCGGCATGATCTACAACAGTTCAATTACCATTTTGCAGTTCACCCTTGTCCTGCTAATTTGGCTCATTATTGTTATGGTTCTCAAATGGTTGAGAACAAACAATATGCTGGTCAAGCAGTTGATTGATGGACGTCCTGTTATTGTTATTGATAAGGGCAAGCTGCTTGTAGACAACTGTAGGTCTATGGGTCTCACTGCCTACGATGTGTCGCTGAAGCTTCGCCAGGCAGGAGTGAATTATATCTCAGACGTTAAGCGTGCCATTCTTGAGCAAAATGGACAGTTGATTATTGTTAAAAAAGGAGAAGAGAACGTTAGATTCCCGCTTATTACTGACGGACAAGTTCAGACGAACATTCTTGAGACGCTGGACCTGGAAGAGAATTGGCTTGAAAGAGAACTTGAGCATCAAGGTTATAAGTCTGCTTCAGAGGTTTATTTGGGTGAGTATAATAGTGGAGCTCTGATTATTACTCCGTATGCGGAGAAAGATCAGTAGCTTAGCAAGAGATAAAACAGTTAACCTGTTTATTCCAATTCCGTTTGCGGAAAAGATAAGAAATTTATCGTTGACTTGAATTGGAATATGTATACTAAGGCTAACTTTTAGAAAGCGGACTGTCGGATGACAGCCCGCTTTCGTGCTAAAGGGGAAGCATGAATGCATGTTCAGATGATGAGAAGTGAGTAGAAAGGCAAAGAAGTGAGGAGAAACATGGGTTTCTCGCCATGTTTTTATGCTTGGTAGCGAGGACAATCGCACGATTTTGTTTGAAGAATTTGGCACTACACCGTATTGGTTTTTATAGTTTTGGGAGATGTAACATGAATTTGAATCCAACCGTTTCTCGTCGTAGCGCACTTGTAGCTTCCGCTTTTGGCGTGAGTGCTATTCTTGCTGGCTGCAAGCCTGAGGCTCAAAAGCAAGAAGGAGCTTCTGATAATAAAGACCAGAAGAAGCTCAGCATTGTTGCAAGTTTTTATCCTATGTACGATTTTGCAAAGCGCATCGCTGGCGATCATGCTGAGGTAACGTGCCTCGTTCCAGCAGGTACTGAACCACATGATTGGGAGCCATCCAGCAAGGATATGAAGACTATCCAGGAAGCAGACTTCTTGATTTACAACGGTGCTGGTATGGAGCACTGGGTTAAGGACGTACTTGATGGACTTGGTTCTGGCACAAAACTTACAGCAGTTGAGACCAGCAAAGACGTCAAACTTCTTGAGCTTGAAGAGGACGATGATCACGATCATGAGGAGAAGAAAGACGACCATGACCATGACCATGGCGGAACTGACCCTCACGTTTGGCTGAGCCCTCTGAATGCCAAGATTCAGATGAAGAATATTTGTGAAGCCCTTTCCGAGAAGGACTCTGAGCACAAGTCAGAGTATGCTGCCAATCTTGATAAAGCAAATGCAGACTTTGATACGCTTGACAATGAGTTCCATAAGGGTCTGGATTCACTACCTAACAAGACCATTGTTGTTTCTCACCAGGCATTTGGTTATTTGTGCGAGGCTTATGGTCTCACTCAGATGCCTATTGAGGGTGTTGAGGCAGATGCAGAGCCAAATGCTCAGGAAATGAAAGAGATTACTGAGTTTGTAAAAGAGCATAATGTAAAGGTTATTTTTACGGAGGAACTGGTAAGCCCTAAGGTTGCTCAAGCAATTGCTGAGGCAACAGGCGCTCGTGTTGAAGAGCTTAACCCACTTGAGGGACTTACTGATGACGAGCTTAAGGCAGGCGAGGATTACCTCTCTGTTATGCGCGAGAACCTCAAGGCTCTTGAGGGCGCTCTCGCGTAGTGTGTTGCCAGCTTAGGCTGGATGTTTGGAGGACGTGTTGCAGGAAAGTCAGATAGCCGTTTCGCTTCAAGACGTGAGTTTTTCTTACAAGAAGACGCGCGTCTTAAGCGATGTAAATTTAGACGTTCATCAAGGAGAGATTTGCGCGCTTATTGGTGATAACGGAGCTGGTAAATCTACGCTCTCTCGAATTGTGGTGGGTGAGCTTGAACCTACAAGTGGTAAGTCACTTCTTTTTGGAACGCCTTCGACTCGGTTTAAAGATTGGGAGCGTGTAGGCTATGTCCCTCAGCTGCCTTCTGAATCGGTTAATCGCTTTCCTGCAAGCGTCGTCGAGCTTGTGGACGCAAGTCAGTATGCTCGTGCAAAAAAGATAAAGATGAGCGCAAAAGAGCGTCGCGAGCGTACGCTTGAGGCGCTTGATCTTGTGGGTATGACTGACTTTTCTACTCGTATTATCAGGGAACTCTCTGGAGGACAGCTCCAGAGAGTTCGCCTTGCCTGCGCGCTGGTAGGAAACCCATCACTACTTATCCTGGACGAGCCTACAACTGGTCTTGATAAAGAGAGTCGCAATCATTTCTATAGCCTAGTGCGAGAAGCCCATGCAGCTCGAGATCTTGCGGTACTTATTGTTACGCATGATCTTGCAGCTCTTGATGCGCTGGCTTGTCGAGTTGTTGAAGTTGCTGACCACAAAGCTACAGAAATTGCAGGTAGGGGTCACGGTCATGATCACTGTGCAGTTCATGGCGCTCACTGTGACCTTGACTCTCATCATGTCCACGACCACAATCGCGGAAAATTAGATGATTTTGCTTTAACGGAGTCCCTTGGTCCTGCGTCCGACGTTGTTCAAGATGCCCAAGACTCGCATGAGAGGAGGGCGTAAATGTTTGAATACGTATTTATGCAGCGAGGAATTCTTGTGGGAATTCTTCTGGGAGCAATTATCCCGCTGGTAGGCGTTACGGTTGTATTGAAGCGCCTTTCTATGATTGGCGATGCTCTCTCACATACCTCTCTTGCAGGTGTTGCAGGCGGCATGATTGCAGGTATTAATCCTGTTGCCGGAGCAATTGCCGCTTGTTTGGGTGGTGCGCTTTGTGTTGAGGGAGTGCGTCGTCACTTTAAAGACCAGTCAGAGCTTGCAGTCGCTATTGTGATGGCAGCTGGTATTGGTCTAGCGGGCGTTTTGTCAGGTTTTGTTCCTAACTCATCAAGCTTCAACAGCTTTATGTTTGGCTCTATCCTGACCGTAAGCGAGCAAGAAGTTCAGATGATTGTGGCCATTAGCGTACTTGCAGTCGCATTCTGCTTCTTCCTTAGAAAAGAACTTTTCTTGATGTCTTTTGATGAGCGTCATGCACGTTGTGTTGGTGTACCCGTAAGTCTTATTAACTTTGGCTTTGTTATCGCAGTAGCTTTGGTGGTTGCCGTAGCAGCAAGAACGGTTGGCTCACTTATTGTTTCATCCATGATGGTGGTTCCTGTTGCCTGTGCTTTGCAGATTTCCCGCAGCTGGAAGCAATGTTGTTTGTATGCAAGCACGGTGGGTATGCTGACCTCACTTGGTGGACTTGTTGTCTCCTATGAACTTGGTCTTAAACCTGGAGGAACCATCGTTCTTCTCGCGGTTGTTACGCTTTTGTTTATCTTTCTGGTAAAAAGGGTTGTGCTGCTGCTCAAAACTCGCACAGTGTGATACTCTGAACAAAGTGCGTTGACGGAGAGGTCTGCCGGAGCACGTTGTGAACAGAGAGGGTGTTCGTGGTTGAGAAACACCTGCACAGCGCTGGTAGAGTTCACTCCCGAGCTACAACTTGAACGGCAGTCACTGCTTAGTAGGGAAGTCGTCCGCCTAACGAGACTAGGCTTTTAAGTGGATTGCACAGAGAGAAAACTGCGCAATCAACCGAGGTGGTACCGCGGAAATTTTCCGTCCTTGGGCATATGCTCAGGGACGGTTTTCTATTGAAAGGGTAATTACATGGGAATGTCTGAGGAACTCTCGGCAATTCGCGAGCAGGTACTTGAGGGAATTGCTAAGGCAACAAACCTTGAAGCGCTTGAGAAGGTACGCGTTGCATCAATGGGTAAAAAGGGCTCTCTTACAGCAATTATGCGTATGATGGGTCAGGTTCCCGCAGATCAGCGCCCTCAAATGGGTCAGCTTGCAAATACCGTTCGTGCTAACGTTGAGACCGCTATTCGCGAGCGTCAGCTTGCCTTAAAGCGAGAAGCCCTTGAGGCTCAGCTTAATGCTGAGGCAACTGATATTACCCTTCCAGGTCGTCGTCTGAGCCCTGGTACTCAGCACCTCATTGAGCAGGTACGTGAGGAGATGGAAGACATCTTTATCAGCATGGGCTACACCATTGAGACAGGCCCTTATGTTGAGACCACCTACTACAACTTTACAGCTCTGAATGCTCCTGAGGATCATCCAAGCCGTTCTGGTAAGGATACGTTCTACGTAGTGGATAATGCACCAGAAGGAAAAGAGTCGCACGTACTGGGCGAGTCCGACGTTCTTCTTCGTACACAGACTTCTGGCGTTCAGGTGCACACCATGGAGACAAAAGAGCCTCCTATCTACATGATTTGCCCTGGTACGGTATTCCGTCCTGACACAGCAGATGCTAACCACCTGCCTCAGTTTACGCAGATGGAAGGCCTTGTTGTTGATGAGGGAATCACCTTTGGCGACCTCAAAGGTACCCTTGATCACTTTACTCGTGAGATTTTTGGTAAGGACCGCGCTACCCGCTATCGTCCTCACTTCTTCCCATTCACCGAGCCAAGCTGCGAGGTAGACGTTTCTTGTGGTGTGTGCCACGGTGAGGGTTGCCGCTTCTGCAAGAACACGGGCTGGCTTGAGATTCTTGGTTGTGGCATGGTTGACCCTAATGTCTTCAAGTACTGCGGTATTGATTCCGAGAAGTACACAGGCTTTGCCTTTGGCATTGGTGTTGAGCGTGTCGCAGCGCTCCGTTATGACCTTCCTGACCTGCGCATGCTCATCTCTGGTGACCAGAGAGTCCTACGTCAGTTCTAATCATCGGCGTCTTACTAGAAAGGCAATCACATGCGTGTATCTTATGAATGGCTGAAGACGCTCGTTGATCTTCCTCAGGACCCAAAAGACCTTGAGCGCGAGTTTGTGCGCACTGGTACTGAGGTTGAAGCGGTAGAGCGTGTTGGCGCTAACCTTGACTATGTTGTTACTGCTCAGGTTGTAAGCAAAGAGCCTCATCCTGATTCTGATCATATGTACGTTACCCTGGTTGACGTGGGCAAAAACAATGTAGATAAGGACGGAAATCCTGTTCCTCTACAGATAGTTTGCGGTGCTCAGAACTTTAATCAGGGAGACCACATTGTTACCGCAATGATTGGTGCGGTACTTCCTGGAGACTTTAAGATTAAAAAGTCCAAGCTGCGCGGCATTGAGTCTTGCGGCATGAACTGCTCTTCTCGCGAGCTTGGTCTTGGCGATGACCAGAGCGGCATTATGATTCTTCCTGAGGATGCTCCAATTGGCATGCCTCTTACGGATTACCTGGGCATGTCTGATGTAGTTCTTGATTGCGAGATTACCCCTAACCGCCCCGACTGCCTCTCTATGACGGGTATGGCTGTTGAGGTTTCTGCAATGTATGACACTGACACCCACATTGAGCTTCCACGTGTTACGTCTGAGTCTGGCGCAGATGCATCTGAGCAGGTAGATGTTACTATTGCTGATCCTGAACTCTGCTCAAGGTACACCGCTCGCGTGGTTCGTAACGTCAAGATTGGCCCAAGCCCTGAGTGGCTTGCTCGTCGCGTTACGGCTTGTGGTGGCCGCTCAATCAACAACGTTGTTGATGTTACTAACTACGTGATGTACCTGACCGGCCAGCCTCTGCATGCTTTTGACCTCGGAAAACTTACCAAGGAAGATGGCAAGTACCACATTGTGGTTCGTGCTGCAGAAGACGGTGGGCGCATTGTGACGCTTGACGGAGAAGACCGCGAGCTCACGTCCGATATGACGGTCATCACAGATAACGGTAAGACTCCTATTGCACTTGCTGGTGTTATGGGTGGCCTGGATTCTGAAATTACCGAGAATACCGTTGATGTCCTTTTGGAATCCGCTGTTTTTGATAATGGCCACATTAGCCGTACCAGCAGAAACCTTGATTTGATGAGCGAGGCTTCTATTCGTTACGAGCGTCTTGTGGATCCAAACGGTTGCGCATCTGTTGCAGATATTGCAGCAGCACTCTTTGAGGAGTGCTGTGGTGCTGAGGTTTGCCCTGGTATTGTTGATGTATATCCAAAGGTAAAAGAGGCAGTAACTATTACGCTTCGCCCAGAGCGCGTTTGCGCTCTTGCAGGTGCTCAAATTCCAGAAGAGTTTATGGTTTCTCGCCTTACGCGCCTTGGTTGCAAGGTCACTCCAGCAGAAAACAGAGAGCTGAGCGTTATTGCTCCTACAAATCGCCCAGACCTTACGCGCGAGGTTGACCTTATTGAGGAGATTGTTCGCCTGTGGGGTGAAGGCGATATTGAGGCAACACTTCCTGCTGCTAGAAACCATGCAGGCGGTTTGACTTCAGATCAGCGTCAAATCAGAAAGATTGGTCGTACGCTGCGCGCACTTGGTTTAAATGAGACAAAGTCGTATTTGTTTGCAAGTCCAGATGACCTCTCTAAGCTTGGTATGAGCGAAGAGGGAAGAGGCGTCCCTGTAAAGGTTATGAGCCCACTTGTTGCTGACCAGTCTGAGATGCGTCGCTCCATTGTTCCAGGTCTTCTGCGCTCTATTGCATACAACCTTGCTCATGGTGTCTCTAATATTGCCATGTATGAGCTGGGTCGTGTGCTCTTTGGACATAAGGATAAGAGCCAGCCAGATGAGCCAAGCTATGTCTGTGGCGTATTGGTTGGTCGTCCAGCAGATGACGCTTGGAATGCTAAGTATCCAGCCTACGATTTCTTTGACGCCAAGGGTATTGTTGAGGGCCTGCTTGAGGCACTTCGCATCCCTAAGGTTCGTTTCCGTGTAGCTGAGCCAGAGCAATACGGTTGGCTGCAGCCTGGTCGCGCTGCTGAGATTCTTGCAGGTAGCGAGACAATCGGTTGGGTTGGAAACATTCATCCTTTGTCGCTCCAGAACTTTGACATTGAGGTTCCAGTCATTGCCTTTGAGATTTCTGTGGCTTCGCTCTTGCGTCTTTCTCAGAAAGACCTTCCTATTGTTGAGCCTCCAACCTACCCAGGCATCTCTATTGACCTGGCAATTGTTGTTGACGAGAGCGTCACTGCAGAGCAGCTGATTCAGCGTTTGAAGTCCGCTGGTGGCAAGCTTCTCTGCGACATCAGACTCTTTGACGTGTATCGTGATCCGCTGCGTGTTGGTGAGGGCAAGAAGTCCATGGCCTTCTCGCTTACGTATCGCGCAGACGACAGAACGCTTACTTCAGAAGAGGTCGAGAAGACCCACACAAAGCTTGTGGAGAAGGTTCTTCGTTCTACCGGCGGAGAAATTCGCGGATAAGCAGGTAATTGTAGTGCCAAGTTGGAACGTACATATTGCTCATGCTGACCGGCTCCTTGAGAAAGGAGCCGGTTGCTTGGGTGTAGATATTCACTACCCTGATGCATTTCTGCTTGGAAATGTTGCTCCTGATGTGCACGTTGGCTTTATGGTTCCAGACTATTCTCACAAGGTGAGATATGGCCGAAGCCATCAATCGTATCCAGGTAGCTTGCCTATTCCAAGTTATAAGCGGTATCAGCGAAATTTTATGGGTGGTCTTAACCCAGCCGAGTATCTGCTACAGACTGACTTTATCCAGCCAAATGTGAGTTATTGCTCAGATGAGCAGCGCAGCTTAGTAGATCAGCGCCAGCTCAGAGAGCTTATCGTGGGCATTTGGTGCCACCTTGTTTGCGACCACGTGTATAACGCTCATACACGGGCATTTTTGCGTGCTCATCATATTCCGACAGGAGAAGATGCACGTATTCGTAAGCAAGCAGATTTTGATATTTACGGGCGCTCGCTTGATATGAATTGTCTGCCAGAAGCATCTGATGAGCTCTTTGCAGTTGCCGCGGCTCATCCACAGTATGGGTTTACACATTCAGATGTTGAGCAAACACTTCAGGTTATACAGCGCATTGCAGAGGAGAATCGCCAGAATAGTGTGAGCTCCCCGCAGTATCAAATGCTTAATACAGAGTTTTTCTCGTCAGCCAACAAAGAGGCAGAGGAAACGATAGTTCAAGGATTTATGCTGCAAAAACATAACTAATTCAGTTAAAGTTATATTCTCGCTTTTCTGAGATAGGTTTTGGAGGACGCTATGGAAAAGATGGAATCTCGCGGAACATTTACGGAGTATCTGCCTTCATACACCATTGGTGTTGATGCTTATAAGTCGGTACTGCACATTGTTAAGCGATTTGGTAAAAATGCCGTAGTCATTGGTGGACCAACTGCAATGGAGAAGGCACGTCCAAAGCTTGAGGCCGCACTTGCGGGTTCTGAGGTTTCTATCTCTTCTTGGATTTCTTACGGCACTAACTCTACGCACGCAAATGCCAAGAGAATTGCAGCAATGCCTGAGGTTATTGCTGCTGATATGCTCTTCCTTGTTGGCGGCGGTCGCGCAATTGATGAGGGTAAAGAGATTGCAACTATCCTGGACAAGCCATACTTTACCTTCCCAACACTTGCTTCTAACTGCGCTCCTGTAACAAGAATTGCTGTTTTCTATAAAGAAGACGGTTCTGCAGATACGTACTTCATTCCTGCTGAGCTGCCCGTTCATACCTTTATTGATACGCAGATTATTGCAGAGAGCCCGGATGAGTACTTCTGGGCAGGAATTGGCGATGCCTTCTCTAAGGGTCCTGAGGTTGAACTTTCTTCCAGAGAAGTTGAGCTGCTCCACAGCCCTCTTATGGGACGAGCTCTTGCCGCAGGTGCCTGCATTGAGCCTCTGTTTGATAATGCAGAGCAGGCACTGGCAGATAAGCGCGCTGGTATTGTTTCTGAAGCATTTGAAAACGTTGTTCTGAACATCATCATTACCGCTGGTGTTGTATCTAACATGACCACCAACATTGGTGCTGAGCGTGGTGCGTATTACTTCAATTCCTCAACCGCTCATGCCTTCTACAATGCCTTTACTGCTCTGGGCGAGCGTGGCGAGAAACACCTTCATGGTGAGGTTGTTTCCTTTGGTACCTGCGTCCTTTATGCCTTTGACGGCAACCTTAAAGCACTTGAGGAGCAGGTGGCGCTTAATAGAAAGCTTGGTCTCCCAACCACCTTGGCCAATCTGGACATTACTCCAGAATCAGTTGACGCTGATCTGGACATCATTGTTGAGCGAGCTCAGAAGACCAACGAGTGGGGTCGCGCTCCTTATGGCTTTACAACTGATCGTTTCCGCCAGGCAATTCTTGATACCGATGCATACGGTAGGGCAGTTGCTTCTGGCGAGAAGGACCAAGAGGCAGTGGCTCTTGACGTAATTGCTGCACATGCTCCTTCAGCTGAGACGGCTGTACCACGCAAGATGTAGTTGCAAGTAACCTGAAGAATCACTTTAGGAAGAGGACTTGTAGGAGCCAGCTTTCTTAAGTCGCTTCACGGTTATATAAAAAGTTTATGTATCAAATGGCAGTTTATTTGGATAAGCTGCCATTTCTTTTAGTTACAATTTTTATTCACTATTATTAACAAAAATCGGTAAAAACAAAAAATAACGCGTACGGTCGTTTTTTATAGGTGAAAGTTATATTGACTGTTTGTCACCGTGTTTTACCTTGTAATGGTTTATCTTAGTTACTATCAACTACGAGCATTGATGGATAACAAATCTATAAAATGCGTAGATTTCATAGATTAGCGCGGGGGTGAGCATGGCAGAGTTAAATGCATCGTTAGCAGTGAGTGACCAGGATGCATACTTGTTTGCGCAAGGAAAATGGTTCCAGAGTCATAAGAAATTAGGTGCACACCCTGCGGTTCAAGAAGATGGAGTTGAAGGTTATCATTTTGCGGTTTGGGCCCCCAATGCAGCCTCTGTCTCTGTTGTTGGAGACTTTAATAATTGGGATGATACCGTCAACGTTCTTTCTCGCTCAAATCATGGCGGAATCTGGGAAGGTTTTATTCCAGGAATCACCTCGGAAGTATTGTATAAATTCCTGATTGTATCCGCATCTGGACAGAAGATTTTTAAGGCTGACCCCTATGGCACATATGCAGAGGTCAGGCCACATACGGCATCTATTACGTTTGACCCAGATGTATACGTCTGGGAAGACGAAGCATGGATGAAGAGGCGTGCAACGCTTAAGTTCCTGCATAGCCCTCTTAACATCTTTGAAGTCCATCTTGGTAGCTGGAAGCAGCATACTGACGTGGCTGTTCAAGAAGAAGATTCCGCTGATGCTGAAGATGCAAACCAGAACGAAGAGCCAAAAGATTACTTTGATACAAACGTAGATGCCTTCTATACCTATGATGACCTTTCAGAAGAGCTGGTAGCCTACGTTAAAGATATGGGCTACACCCACATTGAGCTTCTCCCTGTTATGGAGCATCCTTTTGATGGATCTTGGGGTTATCAGGTAACGGGTTATTTTGCTCCCACCTCAAGGTATGGCAATCCTGCCCAGTTCAAACACTTTATTGACTGCTGCCATCAGGCTGGTATTGGCGTCATTTTAGACTGGGTCCCAGGAGGCTTCTGCAAAGATGCTCATGGTCTTGCAGAGTTTGATGGTACCAAGCTCTTTGAAGAAAAAGAGCATCCTAACTGGGGAACTCTTAAGTTTGATCTTACTCGTGGTGAGGTTAGAAGCTTCCTTGTTTCTAACCTGCTCATGTGGCTGAAGGACTATCACGCTGATGGCATTCGTGTTGACGGTGTCAGTAGCATGCTGTATTTGAATTTTGGTATCGACGATCCTTCTCAGAAGCGCTTTAACCATAAGGGCACAGAGGAAGATTTGGATGCAAGCGCTTTCTTGCGTCTCTGCAACGAGACTGCTCAAAAAGAACATCCCGATATTTTGATGATTGCAGAAGAGTCCACAGCGTGGCCGCTAGTTACCTATCCTCCTGAGGTTGGAGGACTTGGCTTTAACCTTAAGTGGGACATGGGCTGGATGAATGATACGCTGCACTATTGTCAGACTGATTTCCCTTATAGACCAGGTAACCACCGTCTTCTGACCTTCTCCAGCATGTATCAGTTCAATGAGAACTTTGTACTGCCACTGAGCCATGACGAGGTTGTTCATGGTAAGTGCAGTCTTATTCAGCGCATGCCGGGAGATTGGTGGAGACAGTTTGCTGGCATGAGGGCTTTGGCGCTTCATCAGATGACTCATCCGGGCGCTAAGCTCAACTTTATGGGCAACGAGATTGCGCAGTTTATTGAGTGGCGTTACTACGAGGGCATTGAGTATTACCTGACTGAGGAGTATCCAACTCACGCTCATCAGCAGGCATTTATTAAGGCTCTTAATCATTTCTATAAGAATCATCCAGGACTTTGGCAGTATGCCTACGACAACCGTGGATTTGATTGGATTGACGCAGACAATAATGAGCAATCAATCATCTCGTTTGTTCGTCACGGAAGAAAACCTTCCGAGGACCTGGTTATTCTCATCAATTTTGACGTTGCAACCCATCAGAACTTCCGTTTGGGTATGCCTTCTGCAGGTGTGTGGAAAGAAGTATTCAATTCCGACGCAAAAGAGTTTGGCGGTTCGGGTATTGTGAATACTAAGAAGCTTTCCACCAAGCCTGTGGCATGGAATGGAAGAGATTATTCGGTAGAACTGTCTGTTCCTCCGCTTGGTGGCATTGTTTTAGCGTTTGAGAAAGAACTTCCAAAGAGGGGGAAGCATGGCCGTAAATAACGGACAAAACATTTTTACCGATAAACAAGACTTTGAAGAGCAGTATCGCGATAAGTTCATCAAGATTCTTGGCAAATACTATGGAGAATGCACTGATCAGGAGCGCTATAACGTTCTTGCCCACCTCATTGCAGAAAAGGCGCGAGAAATTCAGTCAACCTCCTATATTCATGCTGACAAGCAGGTCTATTACTTCTCTCTTGAGTTCCTTCTAGGACCACTACTTGAGAATTATCTACTCAATCTTGGTATCACCGACGTTGTTGCAGAGGGCCTTAAAGAAATGGGTACTTCGCTTCAGGAGCTTGCTGCTCAGGAGGTAGACCCTGGCCTTGGCAATGGTGGTCTGGGTAGACTTGCCGCTTGTTTCCTTGATTCCATGGCGCACGAGGGCATGGCTGGCTTTGGTAACGGTATGAGATACCGTTATGGTCTCTTCCGCCAGGAGATTAAGGATGGACGCCAGGTAGAGCGTACTGATAACTGGCTGGCAAATGGATATCCATGGGAAGTCAGAAAAGACGATTCCAGCGTACTAGTGCGCTTTGGTGGCACCGTTGTAAGGCATGAAGACGAGAATGGCAACTTCTGGTTCTCGCAAGAGGGTGGCCAGGTAGTAAGGGCTGTTCCATACGATGTGCCTATTGTTGGCTATGGCGCAAAAACCGTAAATAAGCTGCGTCTTTGGTCTGCAGAACCAGCAGAGGAAGACTTTGATCTTGATGCTTTTAACGCCGGCGATTATGCACGTGCTAATAAGTTCCGCTCTGACGTTGAGGCAATTTCAACCATTTTGTATCCAAATGACTCTGGTGAGCACGGACGCATTCTTCGCTTGAAGCAGGAGTACCTGTTTGTCTCCGCTGGTCTTCAGACCATTCTTCGTGCTTACAAGGATAAGTACGGTGAGGATTGGGACCACTTTGCAGATCACGTCTGCATCCACACTAACGATACGCACCCAGCAATGTGCGGACCAGAGCTTATGCGCCTTCTTGTCGATGACCATGGCGTTGACTTTAACAAGGCATTTGATATCGCGAGAAACGCAATCTCTTATACCAACCACACCGTTATGCCTGAGGCTCTTGAGAAGTGGCCTATCAACACCTTCCGTGAGCTGCTTCCTCGCTTGTATATGTTTATCGACGAGGTTGATCGTTGCTATAAGGAGCAGCTGCTTGCTGACTCTAACGGCAACACCGATCTTCTCGCCTCAACAGCTGTGTTGTGGGATAACACCGTTCGTATGGCTAACCTCTCTATTCTGTTTAGCCACTCGGTCAATGGTGTCTCTGACCTGCACACTAACATTTTGAAGCAGAGTGTTTTGAAGGATTTCTACAAGCTTCGTCCAGAAATATTTAATAACAAGACTAACGGCATCTGCCACCGTCGTTTCTTGGCACAGGCTAATACCGCTTACGCAAAGCTTATTACTGAGGCTATCGGTACCGGCTGGCTTGATGATGCCAATGAACTTCAGAAGCTTTCTGCTTTTGAGAACAATGCTGAGTTCTTGGATAAGATGGACGCTGCAAAGAGAGAAGAAAAAGAGCGTCTTGCTGCATACGTCAAGAAGACAACCGGTGTTGAGATGGATACCAATACCATCTTTGATACGCAGGTAAAACGCTTCCATGCATATAAGCGTCAGCTGCTTAACGTCTTCAAGATTTTGTATCTCTACAACCGCATGCTTGATGATCCAAGCTATAAGCCAGCTCCAACAACCTTTATTTTCTCGGGCAAGGCTGCTCAGAGCTATACCTTTGCAAAGGAAGTCATTCGACTTATTCACTCCGTTGCAGACGTGGTTAACAACGACGAGCGCATTGAGGGTCGTCTGAAGGTTGTCTTTATTCCAAACTTTGCTGTTTCAAATGCACAGCTTATCTATGCTGCATCTGATATTTCAGAGCAGATTTCGGTTGCTGGCGCAGAGGCTTCTGGTACCTCAAACATGAAGCTTATGATGAATGCGGCTCTGACCCTTGGAACATATGACGGTTCAAATATTGAGATCTCTGAGCTTGCAGGACCAGAGAACATCAAGATTTTTGGTCTTCGTGCAGACGAGGTCCAGCAGGTATATGCTTCCGGCACCTACTTTGCACAAAACCTGCTTAACCAGAACCCAACGCTGGCTCGTATTGTAAATATGCTGACCGATGGTTCTTTGAGCCGACTCTCTGGCAACTTTGAGTCAATTCGTGACTATCTGCTGATCAACAATGATCCTGACCTGGTGCTTATTGACTTTGATGCCTATGTGAAGGCATGGGAAGAGCTTACTCAGTCCTATGCAGATCGTCGTAGCTGGAATGCTCGCGCACTTCACAATACGGTAAACTCTGGTTTCTTCTCGGCTGATAGAACTATCAGGGAGTACATGGAAGATATTTGGCACGTGTAAGGATCTGCGTTTAGGTTCAATCGTCGTAGGGCGTTGAGAATATAGACCTCTGTTGGGGAGAGAGGAGATTTGGATATGGGCAAAAGGGAATGTCTTGCAATGCTACTTGCAGGAGGACAGGGAAGCCGCTTAGGTGCTCTGACCTCAAAAGTAGCTAAACCTGCTGTCTCGTTTGGTGGCAAGTTCCGCATTATTGACTTTGCATTATCCAACTGCGCAAATTCAGGAATTTCTACGGTAGGTGTTTTGACACAGTACCGTCCGTATTTGCTTCACTCTTACGTGGGATCAGGTAGTGCTTGGGACCTTGATGAGCGCGGTGGTGGAATTTCTATTCTTCCTCCATTTGCTACTCAGTCTGGTGGTGCGTGGTATGCGGGAACCGCAGATGCCGTCACCCAGAATATTGGTTACATTGAGCAGAATAACCCTGATTACGTACTAATTCTCTCTGGCGATCAGCTTTACCGTATGGACTACGGCGAGATGCTCGCCTGCCATAAGAAGAACAACGCAGACCTCACCATTGCTGTTATGCCTGTTCCTTGGGAAGAGACTTCTCGCTTCGGCATCATGTCCATTGATGATGAGGATAGAATCACCAAGTTTTCCGAGAAACCCAAAGAGCCAGAATCCAACCTGGCGTCCATGGGAATCTATATCTTTAGCACAGACCTGCTTCTTGAGACCTTGCGTGAGGACGCAAAGAATCCTGAATCTTCTCATGACTTTGGCGGCGATATTATTCCGACGTTGCTTGATGATGGTAAACGTCTTTTTGCCTATCGCTTTGAGGGTTTCTGGCGCGATGTAGGCACCATTGCAAGTTATCACGAGACCAGCATGGATCTACTTGGCTCTGAGCCTAAGTTTGATATCTTCTCGGATAAGTTCCCTATTTTGTCCAATGCTTCCACCCGTCCACCAGCGTACATTGGCGCTTTTGGCGAGGTAGACGACTGTCTGGTAAGCAACGGATGCCAGATCTTTGGTTATTCTCGCCATTCAATTTTGTCTACCGATGCCGTTATTGGTGAGGGAGCTCGCGTTATTGACTCCGTACTTCTTCCTGGCGCAGAAGTTAAGCCTGGTGCGGTGGTAATTCGTGCAATTCTTGGTGAGAATGCTGTGGTCGAGAAGAACGTCCACGTCGGTAGTTCTGACCTTAATAAAGAGATTGCTGTTGTTGGAAATGATGTAGTAGTCGAAAGAGGTGAGCAATAATGAATAGAGTAATTGGTCTTATTACCTGCAATTATGCGTCTACTAACATGGAAATCGCCAATGATGTACGCCCAATTGCATCCATGCCTTTCTTGGGAAGATATCGCCTGGTGGATTTTCCTCTTTCAAACATGGTCAATTCTGACATTAGTACCGTTGGCGTAATCATGCCCTTTA
>JAGZWL010000135.1:0-2597 GCA_018378955.1 Atopobium sp.
TGAGCTGGAGCGTTATCCTCCTCCACCTCAAGGGTAATTGCGGACGCGCCCAACATCTGGGCGTCGTATGCCACGCGTTCTACCAGCTTGGATGCAATTCCTTGGCGGCGACGCTCGGGCGCAACCACCACTTCTTCCACCTCAAACTGAGCTCCTGCCAGGCGACCGCCCGCAAAGCCAATAACCGTTCCGCGGTCGTGAGCAAGCCACCAGCTACGACCAACGCCCGAAAGCTCGTCATAAAACGTCTGCTTTGACCAGGCAGAATGCGCAGCGTCAGCATACGTTGCCGCCTCAAGCTCCGCCACCTGATCCAGATCGTTTACCGTCATCGGACGAAGCTGCAGGTGAATATCGGCTAGCGCATCATCCACGCCGGTCAGAGCTACCGTTGCCGGCTCCTTCAAGCCCAAACGCTTACGCTCCGACTCCTCCGCGTCCGAAAGTCGCGTGTAAATGGGCAGCACCAGCGCCGGATCACCCGCGCCCGCCTGCTGATACTCGGGCATACACACCGCGCGTACCAGGCCTTCTCCTGTTGGGAACCACGTTGCTTCATCGGTGTATGTCGAGAAGCCCGCGCGCTCAAAACGCTCGCGGTACTTCACTAAACCGTTGCCCGTAAGCGTGAGTTGGTCCTTATCAGTCCTGCTCGACCACTCCTCTACACAAGCGTCTGCCTTGAGGACGGTCTCCACCGGGAACGTTCTATGCGCTCCAGCGTCATCCAGCAGGTAGATGCCCGGATAGACTTCGCCGCGCATGGCGTCTGCAACAACACCAACGGTACCGCGCACGCCTGCCTTCCACGCGCTAAACGCCATGGCGTCAATAGCGCTTGCGCCATAAAGTGGCAGGCCAGAGCCGCAGGCAATACCCTTTGCGGTAGCTACGCCAATGCGGACACCCGTGAACGAGCCAGGTCCTCTACCTGCGATAACAGCGTCAACATCAGCCATAGTTAGGCCAGCAGCGTCAAGTGCCTCCTGGACCGAACCCACAAGCTCCACGTTTGCCTGGCGACGACACAGATGATCCGTTGACGCTAGTACCTCAACATCAAACCCGCCGTCAGCCGCACCCGCACCGTCTGCTGCAGCAGCACCCGCAGCGCTGGTATCACACCTGCTCAGACGCGCGACCGTACACGCCAGCATGTCTGTAGACGTATCAACCGCAAGCACCACGTTTGTTTCATTTTTTATAGCAAGCATAAACACTCTTCTCGGCAAAAAACGCCTTGTATCACGCCAATATTTCTTCTTGTAACTCTATAACTATACGCCAAGCCACGCCCGCAAACAGCGCGAGTCCTAACCCCGCAAAACTTTTACGCAACGACTGTTTGAACAGGAAAAATATTTGCCTTAAATCACTCGAATTCTGTACTTAATACATACAAAATGGCGAGAAAACCTTCGTTCTCAGACTTCTAACGTTAACCTGCAGAAGCAGCTTAAATGGACCGCAAGCTACCCGTTTTGCACTATGAATTTTTTGTTAAGCTGAAATCTTAAATTTGTATATAGATAGAACCCTGTATAATTATTTCAACATGACCGGTTCCGCTATAGCTTTTGCATAGTCCAGGGCCGGTCCTACTTTTTATAAAGGTGATTATATGTCTGATGCTCATCTAATAAAAAGTTTTAAAACCTATGCTGATCAGGTCTGTATTTTAAAAGACCGAGGCATGATTATTGATGACTCACAAAAGGCAGAAACAATATTGTCCACCATTAATTACTATAGACTGAGTGGATATTGGTATCCCTTTATGGACAAAAAACATAGTTACTTTAATCAGAAGATTTCATTTCAGGATATTCTTGATCTATACAACTACGACATGCAGCTCAGGATGTATTTATTCAACCAATTATCAAAAATTGAAATTGCTTTCAGGACTTTAATTGGTCACGAACTGGGTGAATACGATGAGCAAATTCATCTAAAACCAAACTCATTGGGAACTTGCGCTCTAAACAAAAAATATTACAGCCAATGGATCAAACGTTACAATAAAGCTCTTTCCGACTCCAAAGAACAATTTGTCAAACATCATAAAGAGCATTATGGGGGAATTCTCCCTATCTGGGCCGCCGTAGAAATAATGGATTGGGGTATGCTGTCGCATTTTTATCAAATGTCTCCCAATGATGCTCAAATTGCAATGTCTGAAAAATATGGCCTAACTACAGCGCAACTCGGATCATGGCTTAAAAGTCTAAATGTTGTTAGGAATTTATCAGCGCATCATGCTCGTATGTATAACCGCGTTTACGATATAAAACCAAAGTTGCCTCAAAATAAAAAATGGCAGCCAATTGAAAATAATAAAAAGCATATCTTTGGTTTTATGACAATGATTGAAGTACTTATATCAGATTTCAATTTAGAGCATAACGAAACACTGGAATCTATTCTCCAAGCTTTTCCACAAGATGAAGCAATTAGAAATCGTGTCATGGGAGTACCGTCTAATTGGAAATCAATACTGAATGACATTATCTCTAGCTAATGCCACAACCAAAAGAGCCTCCTATGAACTGCCTCCTATTTCTCGTGTCCAAGAAATGGGAGGCAGTTCATATGCA
>JAGZWL010000136.1:0-2586 GCA_018378955.1 Atopobium sp.
TGCTGATGAGCGTATGGCTACCAAAACACCTGGTCTCTTTACTGCAGGGGACCTTAATAAGAAGCCATTACGACAGATTATTACCGCAGCTGCAGACGGTGCCATTGCCGCAACTTCTGTAGCATCTTATCTTGGACAGCCTGTCGAGGGCTAAGAGTTTCTCGATAAGAAGCTTTATCTTTTGATTCTAAAAGGGGACCGCAAACGATTACGGTCCCCTTATTATTTCTTTGGCGAGAAGAACTACTAAAGATCAATCCAATATCTTTGTGTAAGTACATCGTCCTCGTCTAGAACTTCATTCTCGAGTACTCCACCGTTATTGATAATAGATTTTGCCGAGCCGATATTATCTTTACGACAGCACATAAGAACACGCTCGATGCCAAGTTTCTTACATTCTTTGAGCGCAAGCGCAATCATTGCTGTTGCATAGCCTTTTCTTCTCTCATTTGGTCGAATTCCATCACCAATGTGTCCACCACTATGTAGAAGTCCCTCATCAAGGTAATGGCGAATATTTACCGCTCCAACAAAGATATTTTTATCATAGTCATAGCAAAAGAGGGTTGTTGTAGGTACCCGACCAGCTGGAACTGGTTCCTTTACGTCTAGTTGTTCTAGATAGTTTGTAAAGTCATGGTGATCATACCTAAAAATGCGTCTTGGAGAAGGGTTTGTATGATTTAACTCGATATCATGTTTCCACTCATCAAGCATCTCTATGAGCTTGGCTTTATTTTCTTCACTTGGTTTTATAAGAGCAATATTCATGTAATTCCTTCACCTTCGAGTTTTAAGAATACTAGTCTAGTTGATATTCAATCCAGCCTTTAGTGCAATGATTTGTGTATTTTGCAACAACCACACCTTGTTTACCTGCAGTTTTATGTATTTATGCAGGTAGATTGGTTGTTTGTATCAAAAAAGGGGAGTAGTAAGTTAAAAATGAATGAGATGGACTAGTTACGAGAAATACTAATTAGATTCAATCTTGTAGGAAAGTCAAAACCAAGGCACCAAGGCATCTAGATTAGAAATCAATCTGAATGAATAAATAGATGTAAAGAGTTTTCTAATTCAAGCTGAATTCATTAGTGAAATAGAAAATTAGATCTTAGAATTTCTCAGTATAAAGAGGTTGTAGAGTGTTACGAATATCTGGCATTGATGACTTGTCTGTAAGTAATTAGTTACAGGAATTCGAACAAAAAAGCTCTGTAATCTAGGCACCTTTGTAAGACCCAAATTACTAGAGGTGTAATTACTCATGACAAAGTAAGAACGTGGCTTAAAACGGCTCTCAGAGGCTCAAATTTTGAAGTAATGAGACGTAGGATATGAAAGCCGATGCAAGATAAAATACTCTAGATATATAGACGTATAAGACCTCTAAATTCCGTTCTCATATATAAAAGTCTGATAATCGATATTATGTAAACTAATGACTTGAAGAAAAAGGAGAAGGATTTTGAGCCCCTCTCCTTTACGGTAACGTGTACGACAGCGATAAGCGCTATACCGATGAGTCGGTCATGACATTCAATTTAATCATGACATCGCTTTCATACATCTCATCAAAAATTACAAGAATCTTGTCGAGTGCCATCAATTCAGTTTGGCCGGTTGGAATAATCTCCAAGCCCGCACGATCGATAGTTACAACCCTCACTTTGTCAGGCCATGGGATATCTTGGAGCAATTTGCCCTCAATGGGACTTCCTTGACCAATAGTGAACTCATGAAGGATTTTCTCGCCAGAATCAAGTGTTGGTTTAGGCTCCCCTTGCTGAGAAGCCAAAAATTCTGCAAGTAAGTGCTCGTAGAACGGGTCAACACGCAGGATATTTGCGGTTACGTAGGACACAATTGCAACTGCAGACATAGCCATAAGAGCCTCAAGAGAACCTGTGAGTTCAAATATAAGCACTACTCCGGTGACTGGCGCTCTTACTGCTCCGGCAAAAATGCCTGCAACGCCCATAGCAATAAAGTTTGGTGCATATGCCATAGGTATGCCAAAAACATGGGTTGCTACCAGGGCAAACAGTGTTCCAACAAGTGTTCCCATGACAACCATTGGAAAGAGAGTTCCGCCAGGCGTTCCAGCAGCAAAACATGTTGTGGTAAAGAAGTATTTACCCAGTAAAAGCGCTATAACCATGAGTTCAGTGAGCGTTGCTGGCTCTTTGATTTTCTCGATAATGGCATCGCCACCACAAAGAAGATCTGGCCAGGTAAAAGCCATAATTCCAGCTAGCATGAATGGAATAATGAGCCTCGAGAAAGGCGCAAACTTAGTTATCCTTTTGTACAGCCCCTGGGCAAAGAACATTCCTTTATTGTGGAGCGCTCCTAATAAACCGCAGGTAAAACCGACGATAAGAACAAATGCAAAGTCGACATGAGGTAATGGTGCCACGTATGGAAGCTGAAGGACAGGCTTCATGCCAAGGACGTTAGAAACCAGGAAGTCAGCGCCTACTGATGCGGTCATTGCCGAGATGATCAGTGGAGCATGAAACTCCTTTTGGATCTCTTCAATAGCAAAAAGTGTGCCCGTAAGAGGGGCATGAAAAGCGGCTG
>JAGZWL010000137.1:0-2571 GCA_018378955.1 Atopobium sp.
CTGGGCGTGCGTCATAACTGTTGAGCTGGTTGTTATTGCTGTTGAAGGTCTTATTTACAAGGTAAAAAGAGTAAGCAACACCCCATGGACTCTTTCAATCTTGGCCAACCTTGCGTCAGTATCCGTAGGTATTCTCGTTCAAACACTTATATAAAAATTTAGCGAGAAACCCTTTGAATAGAAGGGGTTTCTCGCCAAACTTGGGTGATTATTTGAGTTGAAGCCTTAATGAACCATTGCGATAAGAAGAGCTCCGACCATAAGACCAATGGATGTTCTGAGAGCCGCTGAGGCTTGCCTGTGCAAGAGCTTTTGCGCACGAGTTGTGTGAGCGAGCTGGGCTTCTGAGGTGTTGTGTGTATGCATTGGTCCTCCTTTCTTAGTTCTTGTTTAGTATATGTCCAAAAGTAAGCTTTGGTAAACTCTTTAGTATAAAAATGATACAAAAAACCACGCCGAGGGTGAGCCCAATCATTCCTCCAGAAGAGGCGTCTAAGTAATAACTGCCTGTTATTCCAATCAAAACGCTGACCGTGGCAATAAGCGGAGAAATCCAGAGCATATGTCGCATCTGATTGGTAAGAAGCCTTGCGCAGGCACCCGGAACAATAAGCAGCGAGACTGACAAAATGACGCCAACTGCCTGGAGCGATATGACAATTGCGAGGGCTAAGGCAACAAGCAAAAATGAAGTGAGTGTTTTAGTAGAAAGACCGATTGCTTGAACCTGCGTGGGATCAAATGAAAGCAAGGTCAGGTCCTTGTTTTTAAGGATGAGCAGGATTGCAATAGGCAGGCCAATACAAAGAACTTGCAGCATGTCGGGAGTAGTGACACCTAAAAGGTTTCCAAAGAGTATGTGCGAGAGGTTAATCTGACTTGGAACCTTGGATATGAGAACTGTTCCTAGTGCAAAAAACGTTGTAAATACAATGCCGATAGCAGTATCGGGGCGCACAATTTGGCTCTTTTTGACTTGTCCGACCAACACCACGGTAATGAGAGCAAACACAAGTGCTCCTACCAGATAGGGAAGTCCCAGCAGGTGAGCAATGACCACGCCTGGAAGAATAGAATGCGAGATAGCGTCGCCCATAAGCGACCATCCCATGTGTGTGATCCAGCAGCTCAAAAGCCCGCAGACTATGGCGGTTGCAATTCCGGTGATGAGAGCTCGCTGCATGAATGCGTATTGGAGAATGTCTACCTCAGGCATGGAGCACCTCCTCAATGTGGGTATCTTCGGAAATACCAAGGTTCTGCAGGAGGGCGTCTCCAGAAAGAATTTCTTTCGAGGGACCCTGCGCGGTTATGGTTTTATTGATGACCAGGCAGAGCGGGAATTTTTGCTGGGCCAAATTGATGTCGTGAATTGAAACGAGCAATGTTTTGCCTTCTTTACTGAGGTTATTGAGCTGTTCGGTGATGATAGCCTCAGAGCGAGCGTCTACTCCCGCAAACGGTTCGTCGAGAAATACCAGTTCAGCGGCTTGCGCTATTCCGCGTGCCACAAAAACACGCTTTCTTTGTCCGCCCGAGAGTTGGGCAAGTGGACGATCTGCAAGGTCGGCCAGGTTAACGCGTTCAAGTGCACGGGTGACCAACTCTTTGTCCTGAGCAGAAGGTATGCGCATCCAGCCCTGATGAACATATCTTCCCTGCATAACAACGTCTTTTACGAGCAGCGGAAACGTCGCGTCAATTGCCTCCGTTTGAGGGACGTAGGCTACTTTGCCCTGCTTGCGCGCCTGTGAAAGAGGTTGCTGACCCCAAGTAAGTGACCCCTCCCATGCGATGGTGTCCATCAGTGCTTTGAAGAGCGTAGACTTACCGGCGCCATTGACGCCAACAAGTGCGCAAAGATCTCCTGTTGAAAGCGAGAAATTCACGTCATAAATGATGGGTTTCTCGCGGTCTTTTTTCTCGTACCAGGCACAAAGTTGCGAAACACAAAGATTCATCGAACAATTACCTTCCCATGAGACCAGATACGATTGCGTCTGCGTCGTGTTGTAGCAGGTCAAGATAGGTGGGCACGGGACCGTCAGCTTCCGAAAGGGAGTCTACGTACAAGATGTTCTTCTCGTCAGTTTTGAGGACAGCACCCGTCTCGTCGGCTACCTGCTGCATTGCCTTAGGACTGACCGTTGACTCACAGAACACCGCAGGAATTTGCTGCGCCTTTACAGTTTCGACGACTTTGGCAATCTGCTGCGGAGTGCCTTCATCAGCGGCGTTAACGGCCCAGAGGTAGAGTTCCTTCATGTTGGTGTCGCGGCACAGGTACGAGAACGCTCCCTCGCAGGTCACAAGCGTGCGCTGGCTCTCTGGCAGAGTGCTAAGCTCCTCAATCAGGTGAGAGGAGATGTTGTCGAGCTCCTTTTTGTATGCGTTGCCGTTGGCCTCGAAGTCCTTGGCGTGGTCAGGGACAAGGTTGCTTAGCGCGCGGACGATATTCTCGACATAGATCTTGCCGTTTGCGGGCGACATCCACGCATGCGGATTGGCCTGACCCTGGTAGTCACCCTCGGCGATGGGGATGGCGGTGATGCCTTCGCTGAGGTCGGCGCG
>JAGZWL010000007.1:0-35474 GCA_018378955.1 Atopobium sp.
ATATATATATATAAGACCAACTTTGTAAGCAGCTGGGGCGCTCGAATTGACGCCTATCTTGCTGGCTCTCCTCTTGCTGGCTACGGCTCAACCTTTGCCGAGGCTGCATGGGCCTACGGCGTTGATCCTCGTTTATCGCCTGCTATTTCTGCAGTTGAGAGTACAAAGGGTAGGTATAACTTCCTCCCCTACAACGCATGGGGTTGGGGCTCTTCAAGCTGGGGTAGCTGGGAAGAGGCTATCTGGGATCACACAGCTGGTCTTGCTGCTGGTTACGGCGGAAGGCTTTCTGTTTCTGGAGCTGCAAAGTACAACCCAGCAAATCCAAACGGCTGGTACTCGGCAGTTCTCACGCAGATGGAACTCATCTAAGCCTCTGGTCACACAACCTTTAGAGAACGTTAAAACCCCGCAGTTTACCTGCGGGGTTTTTGTTGTCGGGTGCGACTAGGCGGTGAGCACGACCATCGCTAGGATGAGGGCAAAGCCGATGAGGTCGGCAACGCTAAAGGTAGTTCCAAGAACCAGTGCGGTGGTGATGGTTGCCATGACAGGCTCGACAGTACCCAGCAGGACCGCTCTAAGTGAGCCTGCGTCCTTAACGCCCTGCAGGTAGAGGCCGTATGCTAAGAAGGTTCCCACCAGCACACCAATAACTACCAGCAAAACACCAAAGGCGTCCAGCTGAGGCATATGGTTCCAGGGCTGATAAAACACGGCAATGAGCGTGCCTGAGAACAGAAAAGCTAGGCCATTAACGGTAAAGCTTCCCCACTTTTCCATCAGAGACTTTGGCAAAATCGAAAGAGCTGCCTGAGCAAACGCGCACATAACGCCCCAGAAAATACCTGCTGTTGGCAGGATAAGCGTGCCTGGATTTCCTCCTGTTACCAAGAGATAGGTGCCAATAAGCGCCAAAACAATACCAAGAATCTCTCGACGACGAGGCCAGCGCTTGCCAACCACACAGACAAAGGCTAAAACGCCCAGCATGCCCAACGACTGCATGATTGTTGCGGTTCCAGAATTAGTAGCATTAACTGCATAAATATAAGCAACTTGCGAGAAAAGAATGGCAAACAAGCTAACCACAAATATTTTTGCCAGCTCTTTTGGCTTCCTGATGACAGTTGTGAGATTTTTTCTATCAAACGCAAAAGCAGTTCCTAAGAATAACCAGCAGGCACAAAGCTCACGAATATCAATCAACCACATCGGATCAACGTGATAGGTATCAAGCAGGTATTTTGCAGCGGTTCCAAATGCGCCCCAGGAAGCTCCACCAATCAAGACAAAGAGCATTCCTCGATAGATTTTCTTCTTGTTATCAGGGGTTATTTCAGCGTCATCGCTACCAAGTGCTTCCTCTTCTGCAGAAGCCTCTAAAACGTCTGTGGCCTTAGAAGACTCCACATCGCTCTCATGAGAAATGAAATCATTCATCTGGGTATAAATCTTTCATTACAAAATACGGATACAAGTGTCACTTTTTCTCTGACGCGGTAGTATCACAATAACAAAAATCCACCTTACCCTGCTTTATGCGGAGTCTCAAGTCTCCAAACGGTTCAAATGGGCAAGATGGTCCAAAACGGCATTAATGCTCACGTAAGGTTTCGTATAGATTGGCAGCTTATGACATCCAAGTATTCGCAGATGGACAGCGCGTTTTCTGTTGGCACGCTTCATGCAGAAGACAAGAGCTTTGAGGTAATCTCAGCTGAGTGGGTTAACGAGATTTCTGGCTACGCCTACATCTTTAAGCACATCCCTACGGGTGCTCGCCTTATGTGGTTTGCCTGCGACGATGACAATCGCTCGTTTGCCATTGCTTTTAAGACACCTCCTGTAGACCACACAGGCGTCTTCCACATCTTGGAGCACTCTGTTCTCTGTGGATCCGATGCCTATCCTGTCAAGGAGCCTTTTGTTAACCTGCTCAAGACCTCTATGCAGACGTTCTTAAATGCAATGACCTACCCCGACAAGACGGTATACCCTGTGGCCAGCACCAATGTAGCTGACTTGGAAAACTTGATGAGCGTATACCTAGACGCCGTTCTGCATCCTGCAATCTATAAGCGCAAGCACATCTTTGAGCAGGAAGGTTGGCACCTAGAGGCTGACGAGCAGGGCAATCTGAGCTACAACGGCGTTGTCTTCAACGAGATGAAGGGCGCCCTCTCTGACCCTGATCGCGTACTCTACGATTCTGTGAGCGAGGCCCTCTTCCCTGACACCGCATACGGCAAAGAATCCGGTGGTAAGCCTCGTGCAATCCCCGAGCTCACCTACGAGAACTTCCTGGACACCCACGCTCGCCACTACGACCTCTCTAACAGCTACACCTTCCTCTACGGCGACCTTGACTGTGAGCGTGAGCTCTCCTTCATTGCCCAGAGGTTTGCAGCTGCCGAGAAACGCGATGCAGGTGCCCCTAATCCGCTTAACCTACAGGCACCCGTGTTGCCCGAGCCTTGCCAGGTCCGCATGAACACCACAGCCGACAACTCCAGCGTCGGTCTGGGCTACGTGCTTGGAACACCTGACCAGCGCAATAAGATGATGGCAGCAGATATCTTGTTTGACACCCTCATGGGCTCCAATGAATCCCCGCTTAAGCGTGCAATTCTTGACGCAGAGCTTGGCGATGACTTTAGCTACTATCTCTCCGACGACCTTGCCCAACCTATGCTCTTCTTGCAGCTCAAAGGCCTTAAGGAGGGTGCAGCTCAGAAGTTCCGTGAGCTGGTAGAAACCACCTGCAAAAAGATTGCTTCCGAAGGCATTGATCCAAAGAAACTTAACGCTTCCATCGCGCTTGCAGAGTTTAACCTGCGCGAGAATGATCAGCCGTATTCAAACGGTATCGAGTACACGCTGCGTTCGCTTTCAAGCTGGCTCTATGACGACGCACGCCCTCTGGACTACATCCGCTACGAGGACGCCATTGCCTACGTCAAAGAACTTGCAGCTCAAAAGGGCTTTGAGAAGCTACTTCTAGAGCTCATCTGCAACAGCAAGCACGCAGCTCAGGTTGAGCTTGTCCCCACAGATGAGGGAGATGCTCAGGAAGAAGCCGCTGAGCTGGCACAGCTTCGCTCCACGCTCACCGATGAGGACGTCGAGAAGATCCGAGCAGAAGTTGAGGCACTGCGTCTGGAGCAAGAAACACCTGATACTCCAGAAGACTTAGCCAAGCTGCCGTCCCTCTCGCTCAGTGATATTGGTGCAGGTAGAGAGCGTCCTGCTGGCTTTGAGGTTGAAGCTCCCCTACCGTGCATTGCGCACGAGCTGGATACTCACGGCATCGACTACGTCTACCATTACTTTGATTTGACCAGCGCAGTTACCTTTGAAGAGCTGCCACTTGTGGGCATTCTTGCTGAGGCGCTGGGAAAGCTTGATACGGCTACACACACTGCGTCTGAGCTGGATATCCTTATTGAGAGCAACCTTGGTCACCTCTCGTTCTTCACGGATATCTATGACCGTGACACCCTTGACCAGGCACGTCCCGCCTTTATTGTTGCTGCAAGCGCCCTTGCCGAGAAAACCCAGGGGCTTGCAAGCATTCCTTCTGAGGTCTGGTCCAGCACGTGTTTTGATGACTGGGGCCGCCTCAAGAACATCTTGATTCAGCGCCGCATTGCGCAGGAACAGTACTTTGTGGGAGCTGGTCATACCGCAGCGCAAAATAAGGCTTTAACCTCCTACTCTGCTGCTAGCCGCGTAAACGATGCCCTAGCAGGCGTTGGCTTCTACGAGTACCTGAAGAACCTGCTTGCCAACTGGGATGAGCGCGCTCCTCAGCTTGCAAAAGACCTGGATGCGCTTACTTGTAAGATTTTCCGCGCAGACAACGTTACGGTCAGCTTTACCGGCTCCACTCAGAGCCGTGAGGCATTCTGGCAAGTAGCTGGAGATCTTAACCTCAAGAAGGGCAATGAATCGCAGGTAGACAGTGCAACGCAGACGCTTGTTGTGCCTGAAGGCAACTTGCAGCACGTGGCATACATCATTCCATCAAACGTTTCCTACGTTGGTCTCTCCTATCCAAACGTTGCCCACGCAACCAATGAACAGCAGGGTAATTGGCTAATTGCCACCAGAGTTCTGGGTCTTGATTACCTGTGGAACGAGGTTCGCGTCAAGGGTGGCGCTTATGGCGTTATGTTCAGAAACTCTATTGCTGGCCTGCAGAGCTTTGTCTCCTACCGAGACCCTGCGCTTGATGCAACCCTTGACCGCTATGTTGGTGCAGGTAGCTGGCTCTCTGAGTGGACTCCAGACGCTGACGAGTTTGAGGGCTATGTAGTTGCCTCTGTTGCAGGCGTTGACGCTCCTGTTCCCGCTCGCATGCTTGCTCGCAGGCAAGACATTGAGTACTTCAACCACCGTGACTCAGAGCGCCTTCTTAAACTTCGCGAGAAAATCCTTCATGCCCAGGCTGAAGACATTAAAGCACTGGGAAGCACTATGCCTCAAAGCTATGATGACCTCTCGATTGTTGTCTTTGGCGCAAAGGATGTCATTGAAGCCTCCAAGCTTGGTCTTGAGGTTGTCGACCTCTTTGGCGGCCAGGAGAACTAGGCCTGGTAGCTGCAATAAAAATGTAAAAGCCCTGTCATACACGCGTATGACAGGGCTTTTCTTGTGAGGTAAAACATACCGCTCGACGACCTTCTCGCCAGATGACGCGCTTAGGCAGTGGGCTACTCGCTTCTCAGTGCCTGAACTGGGTCGGACTTAGCCGCCCTACCTGCAGGAATAAGACCTGCAAGGAGCGTCAAAACAACGCTAATCAGAATCAAAATGAGCGCACCATTCAGCGGCAAGACCACCAAATTGTCCACGTTAAACATGGCTTTGACCACAGCATTTGCGGGCAAAATGAGCAGCTGCGTAATGCCAATACCCATAACACCAGAAATAAGACCTTCGATAAACGTCTCCGCGTTGAATACGTTGGCAATGTCTCGCCTGGAAGCACCAATGGAGCGCAAAATACCAATTTCCTTTTTACGTTCAAGGACCGAGATAAACGTAATGATGCCAATCATGATGCTAGAAACAACAAGCGAGATAGATACAAATGCAATAAGCATCGCAGAAATCATGTCTACAATCAGTGTAACGGAGCTCATCAGCGCGCCGACAATGTCGGTATAGGTAATTACCTTAGACTCTTCGCCAGCAGCCTTTGCGTCGGCGTTGTACGTATTAAGAATTTCAACAATCTTTTCTTTACTTGCAAAGTCTTTCGGATAAATGTTGATTGACGTGGGCTTATTAAGGTCCGCATATCCCATCTTAGAAAGATTTGACTCATACGTTGCTGGCGTTGCCCTTAGCATTGACGCAGCAATAGCTGCTAGCTGCGATGGGTCAGCATTGAGCTTAAAGGCACTTGCGAGCGTTGCTTGATCTACCTGCATTGCATTGGACATATTTGCCACAACGCCCTGCATAGCTGTATTGAGTGCGCCTGCAATCTGATTTTGCATTCTTGAAGCAACCTGCGTCATCACGCTTGTCAACGCGGACTGTACATATACGCTCATAGCACGCGTAATAGCTGTAGAAAGTGCACTTGCAATCTGTGATTGATAAGCACTCATAAGCCTCTGAGAAACCTCAGCCTGAACACTTGGAAGGTCTGGGTTGGTTCCCAGCTTATTTGCTAGAGCACTAACCAGCTGTTGCTGCAGGTCATCGGTATCAACCGCAGAAGAAACCGTAGTTACAATCTGCGTACGTACCTGGTCCGTTGCTAAGTAATCAGCCATGGTCTTACCGGGATTAGCGGCGCTCCAAGAGTTCCATCCCAGAGCAATATTGCCCATGAGCGAAGAAATAGCAGCTTGTCCTCCTGGTTTGAAATTAACGGTAATGCCAGAAAGAATCTGCTGAATGTCTGCTGCAGAGAGCTCTGGGAAAGCCGCCGCCAGCGCAGCTGGATCAAGCGAAGACGTAACAGAAGACAGAACATCGCTATCAGACAAATTAAGCTGTGACGGATCAAAAGCAGGTAACTGCACGTCAGAAAGGTCAAGCGAGGACATATCCAAGCCAGACAGATTAATTGACGAGAAATTCAGCGCCTGTGAATTAAAGTTAAACGCCGAAGACAGCACGTTAGAATCAACGGAAATGAGAGAGCCGATAGAAAGTCCTTCAGAAGTCTGACCGTTCTTCTCGTCCTCAAAGGTTTTACCAGTGAAAACGTCAACATCTGGACGATTCATCTGATCCTGGACAATAGGAGATGTCTCTGCATCAGAAATCATCTTCTGAGTCAGTTGTGGTGTGTAGTAAATGCCCTCAGAAAGCGCTCCCGTAGTAGTTGGGTCTTTTGCCTGAACAACACCAACAATATGCAGGTCAGGGGCATTGGCAATGAGGTTATTCATATATGACTGATCATCGGATTTGTCTGTCCAGACACCAAGATTACTATCCCAAACATAACGTTGATTAGGCATAACCAGCTTAAACGTTGGAGACATCAACTGCTCGTAGGTGTATGTACTATGAGACTCTTCGATAGTGCTGGATTCTCCACTTGCAATTTTATCAACGGTAGAGCGCAGGCCAGCGTAATCACGCAGGCCAAGCGTATACTCCAAAAAATCATCCATGGTGCCGTTTGGACGCAACACCAAAACAGCCTCGTTCCAAGCAGTAGGCCATCTACCAGCTCGAACAGTATAGCGATCCTCGTAAATAGAAGGATTGCCAGGAAGCTCACCAAAAAGCGATGTACTTGCAAAAGAAGCCAGTGGACTATATGACGGAATCTTAGGCGATACCTTAGAGAAAGTAACGTCTGGCTGCACCTGAACAGGATCAGAAGAGCCAGAGTCCGCGCCTGCCGGCAGGTAGATGAAGGGGCTTACAGAATAGCCATACGTAATAGCGCTGGCATACGTGTTAATGCCGCCGCCATTATTGTCGAGAAACGCCTTCAAGCTGGTCAGATCATTGGACCCGATACTTTCTGCCTGCATCCCTAACCTATTATTGGTAGGAATGGCACCTTCAGCGGGCTGATTTTCTAGCTTTGCAGCTTCTGCGTTTTTCTGATTCTGCGTCATCTCACTTTGTGCATCTTGCGTTTGAGAATCAGCCGAGTCAGAGCTGCTTCCACTTCCAGAAATAAAGGAAGAAATATTAACGGACTGTTCAGAGATGGTGAGTGGATACATTGAAAGCGTATCCTCCTCAACCTTTTTGATGTAACCGTTTGCACCATTTGCCAGCGCCAGAATTGCTGCAATACCAATAATGCCAATTGAGCCCGCAAATGCGGTCATGAGCGTGCGACCCTTTTTGGTCATGAGGTTATTAAACGAGAGGCCCAGTGCAGTCAAAAGCGACATAGAGGTCTTGCGAGAAGGCTTGGCTTCTCGACGAGAAACGCTTGCAACATCAAATGGATCTGAATCAGCAGTTACCTGACCATCTGCCAATTCAACAATACGCGTTGCATACTGATGAGCCAGCTCAGGATTATGCGTAACCATAATGACCAAACGGTCCTTGGCCACCTCTTTGAGCAAATCCATAACCTGTACGGATGTTGAAGAGTCAAGTGCACCCGTTGGCTCATCTGCCAGCAAAATCTCTGGATCATTTACCAGTGCACGAGCAATAGCCACGCGCTGCATCTGTCCACCAGAAAGCTGATTTGGACGCTTATTTGCGTGTGCTTTAAGGCCAACCTTATCAAGCGCTTCAAGTGCGCGTTCGTGACGCTCTGTCTTGGAAACACCAGAAAGCGTCAACGCAAGCTCAACGTTACTCACCACGCTTTGATGAGGAATAAGGTTATAGGCCTGGAATACAAAACCAATGCGGTTGTTTCTATAGGTATCCCAGTCTCGCTCTTTAAACTTCTTAGTAGAAATGCCATCTACCAGCAAATCTCCTGAGTCAAAGCGATCAAGACCGCCAATGACATTGAGCATAGTAGTCTTACCCGAGCCTGAAGGGCCAAGGATTGCTACAAACTCGTTATCTCTAAACGCAACGGAAATATGGTCCATTGCAGTTTGTTCAAATCCACCAGTGTTGTAACGCTTTGAAATACCTTTGAGCTCAAGCACGCGTTGCTTCTTTCTTGTTGGACTGTATGGAGCGCGGGACTTTCCTGTTAGTTGGCTGCGTCTTCGTTAGCTGTATCTGTATCAGCTACACCGTTCTTCTCGCCAGTAGCTGTCTGAGCTACTGCGTCCTCTGCAAATGGATCAGCAGTGACGTCCTCAATAACCTTCTGCTGAGCCCAGCTTAAGCCGTAGAACAGACCAAAGAGCACCCAGAACCATGGCGCATAGAGCATGACAACCATCAAGAGGGCAAAAAGTCCTCGGAGAAGAGTCCAAGGGAGCACCACAATCAGGAAGAAAAAGAATGGCAGTACAAAGAGGATTGCTGCAAGCGTGCGAAGTACAACTGCCACTGTCTTAGTCAACGAGAAACCCGTATTGCGTGCAATAAGCAGACCTACCAGGCCAGCAATGCCAAAATACAGCATGATTGGCGCAACAAAATAGGAATAGAACAGCGGTGTAGAAGGGTCTTGAGGCAGCGTTTGCCTAAGAACCATCAGTACAATTCCCAAAACCGTTAAAACGCCAAGAAATGATGCGTTTCCAAGAAAAGTCTTTTTCGTCATAGTTAACTCCTTTGAAAAGGGGTATTAAGTATAGTGTAACTAGTACCTTGTTCCCGACCTTGTCTATTTCATACGCGAGATGCCGCTAAAACCACTGCTCTCCATATGTTTCAGGGTCAAACGTTTGAATTAAAGGAGTTTTTCATGACTGATGCAGAACTCAAAGCAAGCGCTGAGGCGTTTGTCAACGAGCACTGGGAAGAGATTATTGAGGATATTCGCTACCTTGTGCAGGTAGAGTCCGTTGAGGATCTGTCTCTTGCAGAGCCAGGTAAACCTTGGGGCCCAAAGTCTTACGAGGCACTGCGCCGCGGTCTTGAGATTGCAGAGCGCCTAGGCCTTGAGACCACAAATGTAGACGGCTACCTGGGCTTTGGTGACCTTCCTGGTGAGTCCGAAAAGTACCTTGCTACCATCGCTCACTCCGACATTGTTCCTCTTGGTAAGGGATGGACGGTAGACCCGCTTGACGTTACCCGCCGTGAGGGCTTTATTCTGGGGCGCGGCGTTCTGGACGACAAGGGTCCTCTGGCACTCTCACTCTGGGCAGCACACTACTTTGTTGAGCAGGTAAAAAAGACTGGCAAGAAGCTTCCTTACACCTTGCGCGCCATTGTTGGTAACAACGAAGAGACCGGCATGGGCGACGTCCCTTACTACCTCTCCAAGTATCCAGAGCCAGCATTCTGCTTCACTCCTGATGCTGAGTTCCCTCTTATTTGCGGCGAGAAGGGCGTGTACCACGCTCAGTTCACTTCTCCAAAAATTGCTGGTGCAAACAGCGAGAAGATCGTTGAGCTTGATGGTGGTACTGTACCTAACGCAATTCCAGGACTTGCAAGCGCACTTGTTCGTGCTGATGCTTCTACCTTGGCTGATACTGATTCCATCAAGGTTGAGGACGCAGGTGTTGAAGATGATGGCACCAAGCTTGCCCGCATTAACGCAACAGGTAAGGGTGGACACGCTTCCATGCCTGAGGGAACTGTCAACGCAATTGGCCTACTTGTGAGCTATCTGCTTGATAACAACATCTGTGGAGAGGCAGAACGTGACTTCCTGACCTTCTCGCAGCAGCTTTGCTCAACTACTGACGGTGCTGGTACTGGTATCCAGAGTTCTGATGACAAGTTTGGTCCTCTGACCTGCATCTCTGGTACTATCCGTACCAAGGGTGACGTCTACGTACAGACTATTGACTCCCGCTATCCAACCTCTACCACCGGCGAGGCAATTACTGCTCGTATGACTGAGCTTGGTGAGGCTCATGGTTGCACCTTTGAGGTTCTTTCCGATGCAGTTCCTTTCTACATTGACCCAAGCTCTCCTGAGATTACTACCCTTCTTGATACGTTCCATGAGTACACAGGAAGTAATGAGCAGGCGTTTGTTATCGGTGGCGGCACCTATGCACGTCACTTTAAGCGTGCCGTTGCCTTTGGTCCTTATGACAGTAAGGCAGCAAAAGACCTACCTGAGTGGGTTGGTATGGAGCACGGTCCTGACGAGGGAATCTCTGAGGAATGGCTCAAGCGTGCTCTTAAGATCTACATTGTCAGCATTGCTCGCCTGATGCAGCTTGACCTGTAAAACTACAAGCACAGAAATGTAAGAATAAAGCCTCTGTATTCCATTTGATTTGACTGCCTCCCATTTCTTGGACATAAGAAATGGGAGGCAGTTCATATGCGGGGGATTTGATTCTGCAGCGTGTTAGCGTCGGCTTTTAGGCCTGGCGCACAAAATAGCGCAGCTTTGGTAGGTTTTGCTGAAGAATTGACATGTTCCCAATCAAGATAGCCAGGCAGCTAGGCGGCCGCACTACCCGATATGCATCTCTATGCATAAACTTAATCTAATATGCTGGAAAATGAATAGACTTATATAAGAAATTTAACTATCGATAAATTCTGTATCTACGGAACACACCTAAGTCGGATAATCTGCTCAGATGAGGGCATTTTACACATCTAATGACGATAATCTGCATGATTGAGGTATTTTCTGCGTCATGTATACGTCTTTTTAACAGATTATCCGACTTAGGTGTGTTTTGAACTGCCTCCTATTTTTTGTGTCTAAGAAATGGGAGGCAGTTCAGATACAGAGGCTTTTTGCAAGCAATTGCTTTTTACATGCTACGCATTGGAACAAATCTTCTTCCACAAGCGTAGACCATAGCTATTTGGCAATCCCGCTTCAATACGAATAGCCAAATATAATCCAGCAATGTTATAGGTCAACTCAAAGATATCTTGGCTGTTTACAGCAGGGATGCCCTGCGTTAGTGCAGTAAAGATAATCCTCGCTACGTCAAACAGAACGATAACGGTAACAGCAATAATATACGGTCTAATAAATCGGGCATCGTTTGAGCCCTTTAGAGCTAAAAGACCTGCAATAAGAGAAAATACTGCACCAACTGTCACCAAGAAAATGGTAAGAATACCCTGTTGCTCAAGAAATTGATTAACAGTTGCCAAGAACGGTTGATTTACAACTCTAGAAAGGTCATGCAGTCCAAGCAGAATCAGAACTAGAAAAAGTGCAATTCCGCTCAATGCAATAGAGACCAGCGAAAAGAAATGAAGAACTCGCTGATGGCGAGAGCGCCAATACGTAGTTCCCACAATACCCTGGTCATGCTCCTTCTTTACTTTATCCGCAAGATTTGAACAAATTACCACGTAAACTATAGTATTAAGTTGAACAAAGGGATCAAGAATAATCAACTCTCCTCTACCCCAGGCCCATAAAATTCCTACCAGAATAATCAAGCCAATCAGGTAGCAGAGAAATCTGTATGGTTCAACTTTTGATGAGTCTTTGGCGGCACGTAATCCAAATATTGAGGTGACAACTTGCAACATACCAATAAGAAGTACAAATACATAGCCCAGAAGTATGTTATTGCTAAACGTAAAATACACGCCACTAAACTCAAGCCTCTCCAAAGGAACTGCAGGCTGTAAGCCTGTAATAGTAGCAAAAAGAGACGCTAATGTTGTTAAAACATCTGCCGTGCCCAAGATAATCAATACAATTGAGACAATACGTAAGATATGTTGAGCAGGGGTTCTAGGAACAGTAGCCTTAACTCGATCAGACGCAGGACGCTCCAATGGCTCATCTTCACCAACTACAAGGATTTTCTCGGCACGCTCTGCTACTTCAGAAACGTTTTCTGCCAGCTCAGACGACACTTCTGTGACCTTTTTAGAAAGCTCTCCTACCTTTGAGTTTTCAGCCAGCTTGGCAATCTCAGCGCCGATATCTTTTTTCTGTTCCACTGACACAAAAATCCTCACACTTGTCCAAAATGTTCAAATAAATCATAGCATTAGCTACTTTGCTGTGTTAGTATTTGCAACTGTCCGTGTACCTGCAAGTATGTAAGGAGGCTTGTTCGATGCTTTTTTAATCTTCTCGTGAGCGTGTCACATGTCCACACCACGAGTCTGTCTGACATGTTCCACCACTAATCGAGGAGAAGTATGGAATCGAATAAGCTTTTTGCGGAAACACCACCATTTAAATTATTTATACGAGCAGCCCTCCCGGGTGCTATTGCCATGCTTGCGTCGATGCTCTACGACACTGCAGATGGAATCCTTGTTGGACGATATCTGGGTCAGGAGTCCTTTGGCGCGGTTACCATTGCCATTCCACTGGTTATTCTTTGCTTTGCAGTTGCCGACCTTATTGGCGTTGGAGCCTCTGCGGTTATTGCAGTTGAGCACGGCAAGAAGAACCACCAGACAGCAAACAATATTTTTACCATTGCTTTTATCATGCTTGTTACCACTGGTGTTATCAGCGGCATTTTCTTCTTCTTTTGTGCACCAAACGTTTTAGCACTGATGGGTGCTCAAGGAAAGGTTGCCGAACAAGGAACTATCTACCTGCGCGTATGGACACTGTTCTTGCCGGTTATGTGCATCTCATACGCTGTTGATAACTTCCTTAAGATTTGTGGCAAAATTAGGCGCTCTACCAGCATTGCTTTTATTTCCGCAATTCTGGGAACCGTGCTTGAATACTACTTTTTAGGTGTTTTGGGATTATCCGTTGAGTACGCAGCACTGGGTTACTGCATCTCAATCACTTTCTCGTCCCTTTATGGCATCTGGCCCTTTATTGGCAACAAGCAAATCCTTAAGTTTGTAAAGCCACACTTTAATTGGACGCAGATCAAAGAAATCTTTGTAAACGGCTTCCCTATCTTTATGCAGAACATCTCGAGCAGGATTTATTCGCTACTAATGAACGCTGCCCTACTGAGCCTCGGCGGAGATATTGCCATTGCTTCTTACGGCGTGCTTCTCTATTCTGGTGGACTCATTCAGCCGCTCATTTATGGACAGGCCGATGCCATGCAGCCAGCCATTGGCTACAACTGGGGCGCAAAGAAAAAAGATCGAGTGCTTGCTATCGAGAAATACATCTTCTCCACAGGCATCATTATTGGCATCTTTGCCTTCTGCGTCTCGTTCTTCTTCTCGGAGTTCTTGGTCAAACTCTACCTGCCTGAAGGAACGCAAGAGCTGCTCAACATGGCTATCCCAGCCATGCGCATTCATGCTTTTATCTTCATTTTTAGCTGGATTACCATGTGCACAGAAAGTCTTGCCATTGCCCTGAAGCAGACAAAGATTTCCAATCTCTTGAGCATCTTTATGGCACTTATCTTCCCTATCAGCTCACTGCTGATACTGAGGCCATTTGGTCTGGACGCACTTTGGTACGTGTCAGTTGTGTCCAATATACTCTCAGCACTGCTCTCTGTTGGCTGCCTCATCCACATCTATCGCAAGCACTTCAAAGGTGTGAATTCAAACGGTGTTGATGGCGCTGATGCTGTATCCGATGGCACTCAGGAAGAAGACTCCCAGCTCACCGAGGCAGAGCTCACCGAGGCAGAGCTTTCCGCTCCCGAGCTCTCCAGCCCAGAAGAGCATGTGGACCCAGAATCCATCTCTCGAGCTCAATAGCCCGCGCTCTCACAGCTCCGCGCAACAACGTACTCCTCACAAAAACATGGCGAGAAGATCTTCTGATTCCAAGATCTTCTCGCCATAAACATGAGCGGTTATAGAGCGTCTACCTACAGCGTAGCAAGTGCCTGCTCGACGTCGTTGATAAGGTCTTCGGTGCCCTCAATACCACAACTCAAGCGCACAGTACCTGGGGTAATACCTGCTGCTACAAGCTCCTCGTCAGTAAGCTGACGGTGCGTTGAAGAAGCTGGATGCAAGCAGCAAGAACGAGCGTCTGCAACGTGTGTTGCAATGGAGAAGACCTTGAGGTTACCCAGGAACTTCTCGGCAGCCTCACGACCACCTGCAACGTCAACAGTGATAACACCGCAAGAACCGTTTGGAAGGTACTTCTGAGCAAGCTCGTAGTACTTATCGCCTGGGAGGCCAGGATAGCTTACGTGCGCAACCTTAGGATTGTTTGCAAGCGCCTCGGCAACTGCCTGGCCATTCTTACAATGCTGAGCCATACGAACGTGCAGGGACTCAAGGCCAAGGTTAAGATAGAAAGCGTTCTGTGGTGACTGAATGGAACCAAAATCACGCATAAGCTGAACAGTTGCCTTAGTAATAAAAGCACCACCATTACCAAAGGTATCTGCATAGACAAGGTTGTGATACGAAGGATCAGGCTGAGTCAGACCTGGGAACTTATCTGCGTGAGCAGCCCAGTCAAAGTTGCCACCGTCAACAATGGCGCCACCAACAGCAGAGCCATGACCGTCCATGTACTTGGTAGTGGAATGGGTCACAATATCTGCTCCCCACTCAAGAGGACGGCAGTTCACAGGCGTAGCAAACGTATTGTCAACAATCAGTGGCACATCGTGGTCGTGAGCGGCCTTTGCCCAACGCTCAATATCAAGAACAACCAGTGCAGGGTTTGCAACAGTCTCACCAAAGACGCACTTTGTATTTGGTCTGAATGCTGCGTTAATCTCCTCATCAGTTGCATCTGGCGAGATAAACGTACACTCAATACCCATCTTCTTAAGGGTGATAGCAAACAGGTTAAAGGTGCCGCCATAGATGGTAGACAGGGAGATAAAATGATCTCCAGCCTCTGCAATATTAAAGACGGCAAAGAAGTTTGCGGCTTGACCAGAAGACGTCAACATTGCAGCCGTACCGCCCTCAAGAGCACAAATCTTTGAAGCTACATTATCAAGCGTTGGATTTTGAAGACGAGAATAGAAATAACCCGCAGCCTTGAGGTCGAACAACTCTCCAAGCTGCATCGACTCGTCATATTTGAACGTGGTTGATTGAATGATAGGCACTTGCCTAGGCTCACCGCAACCAGGCTGATAACCGCCCTGTACGCAGCGAGTCTCGATGCTCTCAGACATAGCATCCTCCCTCATAATCATCATCCACGCCGCGCAAACGTCTCTGCGCTCCAAACGTGGACTATGTGACTACCTTAGGATACTAGTCTCTCTACCCTCAATCACACGCTCAATCAAAACTTTTTCATGTTCTGAAACAATTGCGAGATCTGAGGTAACATCTCTGAAGTCCATAGAATCTTTCCACTCTTTGACCAGAGAAATATTGCGCTGAGCTGTGCAAATAGTGCTGAGCTCAGAGTCAATGTCCTGCATAATCTGGGTGTAATTTGCGCGTTTCTCGCCCAGCATATCACTGAGGTGGAAAAGAATGTGCTCAACTTCACGAACTTCTCGCCTTGCATGGTGTACCTCAGAGAAGCTAGTCATATCCAGACCAAAGAGGCGCGCATCAATAGTCTCAAGCATGTAATCAAAGCGGCTGCTAATGTCTTCAAACGAGAGGCCATCTTTTAGTACCGCATCTGACCATGCAGGCTCAAAGAGCTCATCCAGCGCGCAGCGCAGACTGCGACGGACTGCCTTCTTGCGCAGACCCTCGCAAATGCGATCGCGCTCAGACTCGCGAGCTGCTTCTACAGCGCTGACCAGCTTAGAGCCCTGAGAAAGCTCTCCAGACTCCATCAAATCTGCAACGGTATCAGAGAAGCCGTCAATCTCACGAAGACGCGTAGTTGCACCAAGCATCAGCCTATAAACAGGCTCGGCAATCTCAACTGCCTCCTCATTAAGAAGCGGCGAGAAAAACTTGGTAAGCAATTGGGTTCCCCTGAGGGCAAACCTAAATGCTGCGATTACTGCAGGATCTTCTGGATGAGCGCGGAACTCCGTGTACGCGTCTTCCAGGTTAGTTGCCGCATGAGCACATGCCTCATCCAGGGCATCAAGCGTCTCCCAAGGCTGAGTGGAAGGACCACTGACCAGCCAAAGAAGCTTACCGTGAGGCTCGCGAACATCTCCAAGCTGCTTCCAGACGCACTCGTGTTGATGACAAAGCGAACCACGTACGTCAATAGCGCACACAGCGCCCTTTGTCAGCGGAAGTTCAAATCCCAGCAGAGTCTCTGCAACATAACCCAAAAATGGAGCGTGTCCGACAAGAATCAGTGTTTCTGCATCAGCGTGCTCAAGCTCTGCCTGAAGTGCAGGAAGATCTTGATCGTAAAGGGAGTCATGAATCTCCAGACCTTCTGCATCCAGAGCCTCTGCCACAATCTCTGCAGTCTCAAGTGCGCGAAGAGCGGGACTTGTCCAAATCTCAGCCTCTTCACCCTCTGGTCCTAACAGACCAAAAATATGAGGATAATTGGCAGATAAAGCCCTTTGACCAGCACGTGTGAGCTCTCGACTCATGTCTTCAGAGCCACGTTCAGATACACCATGTCGTACAAGAACCAAAGTCTTTACCATGTTTACCTCCGCTGGTCATCTGCAGAAAACTGCTTCTTATAGCGTAATAGGACGCCCGCGCAATTTTGCACGGACGTCCTATTTTTACTGCCAACGGGCAAATATATCGGTATATGGCGAGAAAAACTTTTTATCTCGCATCTCTGCTATGCAGTTTTTGCATAACGGCTATGCATAATCTGCACGCAAAAATCCAACTTGAAAGACTTGGCAACTGTGGCGGTTAAGTTAGCGCTCTATCCACGCGTCCCTACACCGCCTGTGACCGGCAATCTTAAAAGTCAGCGTTACCAACGGTACGAGGGTGAGGAATAACGTCGCGAATGTTATCCACACCGGTGAGGTACATAACAAGGCGCTCAAAGCCAAGACCAAAGCCAGAGTGTGTGCAAGAGCCGTAACGGCGAAGATCCAAATAATACTTGTAATCGTCGGGGTTCATGCCAAGCTCAACAATGCGCTTCTCAAGAAGTTCAAGACGGTCTTCTCGCTGTGAGCCACCAATAATCTCACCAATACCTGGAACAAGGCAGTCAGCTGCGGCAACAGTCTTGCCATCATCGTTAAGACGCATGTAGAAGGCCTTGATTTCTGCGGGATAATCAGTGACAAAGATTGGCTTTCCAAAGTGCTGCTCGGTGAGGTAGCGCTCGTGCTCAGTCTGAAGGTCAATGCCCCACTCGACGGGATACTCAAACTTCTGACCAGCCTTTACTGCCTCCTGCAGAATCTCAATTGCCTCGGTGTAAGAAACGCGAGAGAACTGGGAAGTTGCAACGTGGTTCAGGCGCTCAAGCAGACCCTTATCCACAAACTTGTTAAGCATCTCAAGCTCATCTGGGCAGTGCTCAAGAACATACGCAATAACGTAGCGCAGCATCTCTTCTGCAACATCCATGTCCTGTGCAAAATCACAGAAAGCCATCTCTGGCTCAATCATCCAGAACTCTGCAGCGTGGCGGCGTGTGTTGGAGTTCTCTGCGCGGAACGTTGGACCAAAGGTGTACACATCACCAAAGGCCATAGCAAAGTTCTCTGCCTGAAGCTGACCAGAAACGGTGAGGTGAGAAGACTGACCAAAGAAGTCCTTTGAGTAGTCAACATCGCCCTTCTCGGTACGTGGAACGTTGTTTAGATCAAGCGTGGTAACGCGGAACATCTCTCCTGCGCCTTCAGCATCAGATGCGGTGATGATTGGGGTGTTCACGTAGACAAAGCCACGGTCTTGGAAGAACTGGTGGATGGCGAAGGCAGCCACAGAACGGATGCGGAAAACTGCACGGAACATGTTGGTACGAGGACGAAGGTGCTGTTGTGTGCGAAGGTACTCGAGAGACTGACGCTTCTTCTGCATTGGATAATCTGGGCTGGATGGTCCTTCGATCACAATGGTCTGAGCCTGCAGCTCAATAGGCTGTGGGCGATCAGGGGTAAGCTCAAGGACACCCTGAATAATCAGAGCAGCGCCAACGCCACAGGAAGCAACCTCCTCGTAATTGCCAAGGTTCTCACGATTCATAACAACCTGTAGGTCTTTGAAGCAGCTACCGTCATTAAGTGTGACGAAGCCAAAATTCTTCATATCCCTTACTGAACGTACCCAGCCGGCCACGGTAACTTTTTGGCCACCAAGTTGCTCTGCATCTGCGTACAATGCAGAAATCGTGATGCGCTCCACGGGCATACCCTCCTTGTAACTCACTCTGCAGGCTTTTCCTGCGCTCTGCAGGACTATCCTGCGAGACGAACAAATATCTATTTAGAATACCGCATAACCACATGGCAAACGTTCACTTTTATATATCTGGCGGTAATTACGCTAATCTCACACAGCCAAGCCGGCACGCCATAAAACACCACGCCATAAAACACATATCCGTAATTCGGCTAAACTAGTGCAGTGGAACGTGCCTGCAAATTGTCACCACTTCAAAAGGCCTGCTAAAGGAGAAACCATGGAAGACTACAAGCGCGAGTTTATTGAGTTTATGGTCCAGAGCAACGTACTTAAATTTGGCGATTTTACGCTCAAGAGTGGTCGCAAATCTCCTTTCTTCATGAACGCCGGCGCCTATGTCACTGGCGAGCAGCTCCACAAGCTGGGCCTTTATTACGCTCGCGCCATTCACGACAACTTTGGCCTGGATTTTGACGTAGTTTTTGGTCCTGCTTACAAGGGCATTCCCCTTTCCGTAATCACTGCAATGGGAATCAATGAGCTCTATGGCAAACAGGTTCAGTACTGCTCCAACAGAAAAGAAGCAAAAGATCACGGCGCTGACGCTGGCATGCTTTTAGGAGCAGAGCTCAAAGACGGCCAGAGAGTGGTCATGGTTGAAGATGTCACTACCTCTGGCAAGTCTATTGAAGAGACCTATCCTCTGATTACCTCTATTGCAAACATCGAGGTAGTTGGCCTTATTGTCTCACTCAATCGCATGGAAGTTGGCAAGGGTGGAAAAGTTGCAGCTCTCCAGGAAGTCTCTGAACGCTGGGGCATACCAACCGCAGCCATTGTCTCCATGGATGAGGTTACCGAGGCCCTCTACAACAAAGAGGTTGACGGCAATGTTATTATCGACGACACCTTGAAGAGCGCCATTGATGCCTACTACCAGCAGTATGGTGTTAAATAAGGCGAGAAAAACCTCTGCGTAGAAACCTGACTTATGACTCTGACTCAACTTAAATACGTTCTTGCTATTGCTAAGGCAGGCACTATTAACGCCGCAGCTAAACAGCTCTTTATCTCGCAGCCTACCCTGAGTAGCGCAGTTAAAGAGCTTGAGGCCGAGCTGGGAATCTCCCTTTTTAACAGGACCAGCAAGGGTGTTGAACCTACCGCAGATGGCGAGGAGTTTTTGAGTTATGCCAGGCAAGTTGTCATGCAGACTGACCTCATCGAAGAACGCTATCTGGGCACCGCCCCTTCTAAGCAGCGCTTTTGTGTTTCTTGCCAGCACTATTCCTTTGCAGTTGAGGCTTTTGTCAACCTGATTAAAGAGCACGGCGGCTCAAAGTACGATTTCCGTATCAGAGAAACGCAAACGTACGAGATTATTGAAGATGTCTCAAAGCTAAGAAGTGAAGTAGGCGTCCTTTACCTCAACTCGTTCAACGAGCGCGTTATTAGAAAAACGTTGCAGGACCAGGGCTTGGTTTTCTCGCCATTGTTTAAGTGCAAACCAAGCGTTTTTGTGGGAAAAGATAACCCGCTGGCAAAGCGTTCCTCGGTAACACTCAACGATCTTGCCCCCTACCCTCGCCTTTCTTACGAGCAGGGCGAGCACAACGCGTTCTATTTCTCCGAGGAGCTTCTGGCAACACTTGATCGCGATAAGGACATCATGGTCCGAGACCGCGCCACTATTTTCAACCTGATTATTGGCCTGAACGGTTACACCATCAGCACCGGCCTTATTAACGAGGAACTCAACGGCCCAAACATTGTTGCAATTCCTCTGGCTGTTGATGATTACATGGAAGTTGGCTACGTTACACACGACGAGAAGAGCCTCTCGCCCTTTGGTGAGCTCTACATCGATGCGCTTAAGCGCTGCTGCCAGGCAGTTACGTGGGTGTAAGGTTCTACACCTCCTTGTTTGCGCTAAAATAATACCTTACGTTTTTGAAGCGCAATGGGAGGCATCATGGGTCTTAAGTATGAAACCGCACGATATGAGGCATCATACGGGGCAATTTCACAACTTCCTTCTCCAGAGACCCCAGAGGTGGCCTTTGTAGGCCGCTCAAACGTGGGAAAGTCTTCCCTCTTAAATAAACTTATTGGCAGAAAACAGCTTGCACGAGTTTCAAGCGTCCCAGGTAAAACTGCAAATATCAACTTCTTTGACATTGATGGCGTCAAATTTGTGGACTTGCCTGGCTACGGATTTGCACGAGTTTCTCGCCAAGAAAAACAGCGCTGGGCAGACCTCATTGGCGGCTACTTTGAGCAAGAGCGCAGCTTTAACCTGGTCATTAGCCTTGTTGACATCAGGCATGAAGCTCAAAAGCTTGACCTGCAGATGATCAGCTTTCTCCAAGAGGCTGAGCTGCCCTTTGTAGTTGCGTTTACCAAGGCTGATAAGATTGCACGCGGCAAGCAAAATCAAGCCGCGGCCGCCCTTCGCAAAGCATTCCACATCACCCCTGAACAGGCCATTATTACCTCATCCGAGACCGGCCTGGGCATTGACGAGTTGCGTCGCCGCATCGAAGACGCAACTATCTAGGAGCATCATGGATCCAATCCACCAGCAAGAGCAAGAGCACCTCTCCCACGTATACCAAAAACTTGTTGAGATTCGTGAGGATTTGGACACAACGCTCAATACTACGCAAAAAGATGCAGCTAGAGACCTTCGTCAGATGAGTGAAGAAATCCGCCCAGACTTTGGCGGAGCGGACGAAACCATCGAGACCCTTGCGGCCATTGAGACGCTCAACAGCGTTATTGATACCTACAACCAGTATCACGATTTCACTGTCGAGAAACTCGGTCGAGTCGAAATCCTCTTGAGGCAGCCTTACTTTGCTAAGGTCACGCTCAAGATGCGACCTGGACGTCCTTCTCGCGATGTATACATTGGTGCGGCGGGCATTACGGACAAAGACCGTACGCCGCTTATTGTGGATTGGCGCAGCCCCGTTGCCGAGACGTATTACAACCAAGAGATGGGAACTACGTCGTACCAGGTAGACGGCAAGAAAAGAACGGTTGAACTGGAACTTCGACGACAGTTTGACATCACACGAGACAAGCTGAACCTCTACTTTGACACAACGGTTGCCATTGAAGACTCTCTGCTGCTTGCCGCTCTGAAACGTCAGCACACCGAGAAGCTGCAGGCCATCACCGCAACTATCCAGCGCGAACAAAACGTTGTTGTCAGGCACGAGGATGTGCCCGTTCTACTGGTCAACGGCATTGCAGGCTCGGGCAAAACATCCGTTTTGCTGCAGCGTATTGCGTACCTTCTCTACCAGCAGCGCACCACACTTACCGCAGATCAGGTGTACCTGTTCACTCCTAACGAGATGTTTGGTCGCTACATCAACACTGTTTTGCCTAGCATGGGCGAGCACAATCCGCAGGTATTTACCTGGGATTCTTTCCTCAAGGCTTTAGGTCTGGCCGACCACGCTTCGGGCGCCCACAACAACCCCGAGTCTCTGAAGAAACTTGAAGAGCAACTTGCCACACTTGAGCTCTATGAAGACGACTTCAAGGCCATTTCTGTTGAAGGAACCACGCTTATTAAGCCAGCTCAGGTGGCTAGTTCTGTGGCAAAGTTCTCACAATTCCCTGTGGGACCGCGCCTCATTGCACTTGCCAAAGACGAGCTCCACACCCGCCTGGAGCGCAGACTTGGCCAGATGGCTCACAACGACGAAATCCAGGAAGAGATGCTCTCCCTTGACGTTGAGCAGCAGCTTGAGGTCTTTGGTCGCACCATCAGCCCTTCCGACGAGGAAGAAGTTCTGGCGCGCACCCGCGAGTTCCTCAACTGGCGTTTTGCCTCTGCGCACGAGGTCATCGAGTCCGCTTCCTGGCTGCGCATCGACCGCATTGGCATGCGTATGCTCAACGCCTCCGCGCTAAGCGGCGCCGAATGTGTTTACCTGCGTCTTCTTATCACAGGCGCTGGCGAGAAAAACATCAAGTTTGTCATGATTGACGAGGTCCAAGACTACACCGAAACGCAGCTTATGGTGCTTGGAAAGTACTTCTCGCGTGCGCACTTTCTGCTTTTGGGCGACTCTAACCAGGCAATTTGGGAAGATACCGCAACGTTTGAGCAGATTGAGAAGATCTTTAGTGCAACACACGGCGAGGCCGCTGTTTCTACCTGTAAGCTTCTGACCAGCTACCGCTCCTCTCCCGAGATTACCGCACTGTTTACCTCGCTTTTGAGCGAAGAAGAGCGTGGCCAGACAAGCTCCGTTCAACGCGGCGGCAAAAAACCTGAGTTTTTTGAGGTGGTCGCTGACAACAAAGATACTGAGCGCGCCGAGTACCTGCAGACTATGAAGTCCCTTATTGAGCAGGCACAAGAGTTTGACGGACTGACCGCCATTGTGTGTACCGAGAAGTCTCGTGTTCGCTGGCTGGCCAAACAGCTGGAGGGGCTTTTTGCGGAGGGCGAAAACGGCGCCATGGATGGCGCGACCGATGGCGTTGCAGGCAACGGTGCGGCGCAGGCCAACGGCGCAGTGCAGGTCGACGGCACAGCGCAGGTCAACGGTGCAGTACAGGCCAACGGCGCAGCGCAGGCCAAGCCGCGCACCGGCGTCAAAGTGCTCACCAGCCACGATTCCCTCCCCGCGAAGGGCGTTGTTCTTCTCGACCTTGCGCTAGCAAAGGGCCTTGAGTTTGATCAGGTCATTGTTGCCGACGCGCAAGAGGAAGTGTATAAAGCAGACGGAATTTCTCGCCGTAGGCTCTATACCGCGCTGTCACGTGCGATGCATCATGTGCTGGTGGTCTCTCAGGGAAAGATGACTCCGCTGCTCAGCAAATTGCTTTAAAAAAAGCAATTTCTACCTGCGATTTTTTTGAAATTTACTGATTGAAGACGGCTAGTTCGGGTAAATGCTAGTCATCGATAACATTTACCGTTGGAGGTTAGTATGTCCGAAGAATTGATTCCTGGTGTCATGAAGAACATCGACGCAAAGACTGTGGTAACTCTTAAAGACCAGGTTGCATGCCTTTCTGGCCAGGTCATCAGCAAGACCCTTGCGCAAAACGATGCCGTCAGTGTCACCCTTTTTGGCTTTGGCGCAGGTGAAGAGATTGCAAGCCATCGCGCGGGCGGCGACGCATTTGTCACCATTCTTGAGGGTCGCGCAAACATCACCATCGATGACGACGTCTACAACCTTGAAGCTGGTCAGTCCATTGTGATGCCACTTGGCCATCCACATGCACTTCAGGCTCCAGAAGAGTTCAAGATGCTGCTGGTTGTTGTTTATCCGCAGAAATAATTTATATATTTATCCAACAATTCCGTAGAATTCTACATAATTCTGCAGGCATTTTCTATTTGACCAGGTGGACAGTGCGTCTGCCTGGTCAAATACTATCTCTGCACTGACGAATAGTATCTCTGCCTGGTCAAATACTAGCTTCTTCTGGCCTAATACTCTGTGTAATTACAATACACACCACATAACAGAATGGGTATACTATTTATGTCTGTGCAATCAGCAAAATGTTAAACCTAAAGAAAGGTGAGCTATGAGCCAGATTTTTGATGTTCACGCACGTGAGGTCCTCGATTCCCGTGGCAATCCAACCGTTGAGGTTGAGGTTGTTCTTGACGACGGCTCCTTTGGTCGTGCAATCGTTCCTTCCGGCGCTTCTACCGGTGAGTTCGAGGCTGTAGAGCTTCGCGACGGCGACAAGAGCCGTTACCTGGGCAAGGGCGTTCTGAAGGCAGTTGAGCACGTCAACACTGAGATCCGCGACCTCGTTATTGGTTGGGATGCAGAGGATCAGCGCGGCCTTGACCTCGCTATGATCAAGCTTGACGGCACTCCAAACAAGGGTCGCCTCGGCGCAAACGCTATTCTCGGCGTTTCTCTTGCTGTTGCTCACGCTGCAGCTGCTTCTGCTGAGCTTCCACTTTACGCTTACCTCGGTGGCGCAAACGCTCACACTCTTCCTGTTCCTATGATGAACGTCCTCAACGGTGGCGTCCACGCTGACAACAACGTTGACTTCCAGGAGTTCATGATTATGCCTGTTGGTGCTCCTGACTTCACCACCGCTCTTCGCTGGTGCGCACAGGTTTACCACACCCTCAAGGACACTCTGAAGTCCCAGGGCCTCAACACCGGTGTTGGTGACGAGGGCGGCTTTGCTCCAGACCTTAAGTCCAACGAGGAGCCACTTGAGCTTCTTTCCGAGGCTGTTCAGGCTGCTGGCTTTGAGCTTGGCAAGGACTTCCGCTTTGCTATGGACCCAGCTTCTTCTGAGTTCTACAACAAGGAGACCGGCAAGTATGACCTCAAGGGCGAGGGTCGCTCCCTTACCTCCGAGGAAATGGTTGCTTACTACGAGGAAATGGTCGAGAAGTTCCCAATCGTCTCCATCGAGGACGGCCTTGCAGAGGAGGACTGGGACGGTTGGAAGATTCTTACCCAGCGTCTGGGCAAGAAGATCCAGCTCGTCGGCGACGATCTCTTTGTTACCAACACTCAGCGCCTGAAGAAGGGCATTGAGGTTCACGCTGGTAACTCCATCCTCATCAAGGTCAACCAGATTGGTACCCTGACCGAGTCCCTCGAGGCTATCGAGATGGCTAAGCGCGCAGGTTACACCGCAGTTGTCTCCCACCGTTCCGGTGAGACCGAGGACACCACCATTGCTGACCTTGTTGTTGCAACCAACGCTGGTCAGATCAAGACTGGTGCACCTGCTCGTACCGAGCGTGTTGCTAAGTACAACCAGCTTCTCCGCATCGAGGATGACCTCGCTGACGGCGCTGAGTACCTGGGTATGGACGCTTTCTACAACCTTCGCTAAACCCGCAGGTTGTACGCTAGACGGCGCGCGTCCGGCCCGACCGAACTGCAACGCCGTTTAGACTGCTAGAAGCTACGAAGCCGCATCTCATTTGAGGTGCGGCTTTTTTGTGCGCGCGGGTGGTGCGGGTCCGGGAACGGCGCGGGTCCGGGAACGGGCGCGTGACCTGCGGGTTTCTTGCCACGTCCGATGTTTCTAGCAGGTGCAAGGATCCCGTTGGCGCATCCGCGCCTAGTTTGAAACGCCCGAACACACCTATGTCAGATAATCTGCTGAAAATGCGTATACATTTCGTGTAAAACGCTTATCTCATGCAGAATATCGTTATTAGATGTGTTTTTTATCCTTGATTTTGCAGATTATCCGACATAGGTGTGTTTGCTTAACTCTGAAATTTAGGGTAATTAAATCTTTGATATATCTTCATTCATAATTATGCATATCAAATAGAAATTATGCATAATAGTGAATTGAGCGTACGTGATTAAATTCAAATTCTATAACCAAAGCTCCTCCACGATGTATTTGGGCTATTGAGTCTGGTTTTATCTGCAGTTTTTTGAGGATTTTCCGTCAGTCGATATAACAGCACCGCAGTTTCCCACCGCGGTTATACTTGATATGTCAACTCTCAAGAATCCGAGGCACCATGAACACCACATCAGAGCACGTAATTCGCACAATCCTGGTTGGACAGTCGGGCGGGCCGACTGCAGCCATCAATGCATCGCTTGCTGGTGTTGTTCGCTCAGCTCACGCCCAGGGTCTCCGAGTGCTCGGGATGCGCAACGGAATCCAGGGATTTCTTGAGGGCGGCGTCGTTGATCTGGTGGAAGCGCTTGAATTTACAGCATCTGAATCCGGATCGTCCAACCACGCATCCACAAATCCTGGCGAGAAAAACCTTCAGCTCCTAAGGAAAACGCCATCGAGCTGGCTGGGTAGCTGTCGCTTTAAACTGCCGGAGCTTGCTGACAACTCAGAATCCGCAGCTGTCTCCCCTATCTACCAGCAGATTGATGCGCAGCTCAAGAAATACCAGGTAGACGCCGTGCTTTACATCGGCGGAAACGATTCCATGGACACCACGGACAAGCTGTCTCGATACTTTTCCCAGATAGAAAGCCATGTTCGCGTTGTAGGCGTGCCAAAAACCATCGACAACGACCTCGAGGGCACCGATCACACCCCTGGCTTTGGCAGCGCGGCGCGGTTCGTTGCGTCCGTAACCGCCGAGCTCACCCGCGACGGCGGCGTCTACAACAGCAAAAACGTCACGTTTATCGAAGCCATGGGTCGCGACGCCGGCTGGCTCACGGCAGCTGGTGCGCTGGCACAAGATATTTGCGGAACTGCCCCGGATTTTGTCCTCCTGCCCGAGGTTCCGCTTGATGAACACGCGCTACTTTCCACCATTGAGCAGCGACTTCGCGAGAAAAACAACGTGATCGTAGTTGTTAGCGAGGGCGTTCATCACGCAGATGGTAGTTTCCTTTTTGATGCAAAATCCGTTGCGATTGACACGTTTGGCCACCTCGCGGCACAATCCGGAACGGCTCAATACTTGTCGCAGCTAGCCAAGGATCAACTGGGCGTAAAGTCTCGCGGCATTGAGCTCAATACGCTGCAGCGTTGCGCTTCGCATGCTGCTAGCAAGGTTGACTTGGACGAGGCAGAAGCGCTCGGTGCTGCAGGAGTTGAAGCTGTTCTCCAAGGTAAAACCGGTGTTATGGTAGGCGTTCACCGAACTTCTGATGTCCCATATACAACGGAAATTCGCACTACCCCCGTTGCTGATGTTGCCAACAAGGTAAAGCTTGTACCTCGAGAAATGATCTCCGAGGATGGCTTCAATGTCACCGATGCTGCCCTAACTTACCTGCGTCCTCTTGTTGCGGGCATGGAGGAGCCGATTTCTACCGACGGACTTCCCCGTTTTCTTGCGGAGTTATCGTAGGGATTCGTTGCGGGCGCGATAGTACCGTGCGGACGCGACAGCGCCGCGCGGACGCGCGCGATTCGTTGCGGACGCGTGCGATTCGTTGCGGACGCGACAGTGCCGCGCGGACGCGTGCGACCCGTTGCGGATGGGTGTGAGCCGCGGCTCGCTACTCCCCGAGGAAGCGCACCTCAGGGTGAAGCTCGACATCAAACTGGCGCTTGACCTCGGCCTGGACATGCTCGATAACTGCGTGGACCTCGGTGGCAGTAGCGTTATCGTAGTTGACCACAAAACCAGCATGCTTATCGGAAACACCAGCGCCGCCAAAGCGATAGCCCTTAAGACCAGCATCGGTAACAAGCTTGCCTACAAAGTGGCCCTCAGGACGCTTGAAAGTTGAACCAGCGGAAGGCAGCTCAAGTGGCTGCTTCTCCTCGCGCGCGCGTGTGAACTCTTCCATCTTTTCACGGATTTTCTCGCCATCTGCTCGATGAAGATTGAACGTGGCAGAAAGCACAATCATGCCCTCATCAGCGATTCTGCTGTGGCGATACCCCAAGTCAAGCTCGGATACGTCCAGCGTAGCAAAGGTGCCATTGGCGAGAAGAACGCGGACGGATTTGAGCACGTCGGCAATGCAGCCGTCGTAAGCACCTGCGTTCATGAAACATGCGCCGCCCACAGAGCCTGGGATGCCGCACGCAAACTCCAGTCCAGAAAGGTCCAGCTCACAGGCCATCTCGGACGCCTCTTTGAGGCCGACGCCAGCCTGGCAGGTCATCTCGGTGTCGTCGATGCTTACGCCGGTGAGACCATCGGCAATAGCAATGATGACGCCGCGATATCCCGCATCAGAAACAAGCAGGTCAGAGCCGTAGCCAAGAATAAAATAAGGAGCTTCTGCATCTTTAACTGCAAGGAGAATCTCTTTAACCTCATCGGGATCATCAGGGATGACATAGAGATCCGCAGGTCCACCCACTTTAAAAGTGGTGTGCTCGCTCATTGGCTCGTCTACCAGGACATTCTCTTCTCCAACAATCGAGCAAAGCTTTCCGGCCAGGCTTTGTAAGTCATAGCCACTTTCAGACATGTAACACGCTCCTTAGTAAGTTACTTTTTATAGTTTATCGCAAGCGAGAAAAACGTGGAGTCGAGGAAGATAAACGCCTAATATCGCAAAATATTATTAGGTTTCTATCGGGTTGTTTTGGGCTTATCTCTCATCTCTATCGTATAAATGTCCATCCTGTTTTACGTGTTATGAGCTGTTAACTCTGCTATAGTACTTATCGATATGTTTCAGAAATGGTTGCAATTACCTACTGGTGGTAAGGTGGCCGAGCTTCAGGGTTTATAACAGCCCAGCTCAAAGAGCCATCAAGTCCGCGACCCGCAAAGGCGGTTAACCTGGTTAAAGTCCAGGACCAACGGTACAGTCCGGATGTCAGAAACGGAGACTTTTATGGCTTCATCCCACTCAACCCACGCAACAACCGCATCTTCTAACGGCTGGTCTACCAAGAGAATTGCTATTCTCGCCATGCTTTGTGCAGCTGCTGCAATCAGCACCATGGTGCTTCAGTTCCCGCTTATCCCAGGCGTGACGTTTTTGAAGTACGATCCATCGGGCGTCTTTGCCCTGCTCGCAGGCGTAGCTTTTGGCCCTGCTGCGGGCGCGATTGTCTCGGTGCTTCCCTACCTTCTGCACCTCACCACGGAGTCCGGAATTTACGGCACTATCATGGCAATCCTGGCAACGCTAACCTACGTTTTGCCTGTCTCGCTGATTGTGTACAACCGTTCCGAGAAGGTCAAGCAGCTGGTACTTGCCCTGATTGTAGGCAGTGTTGTCAGCGTTGTCGCATGCATTCTGGGCAACCTTGTAGTTACCCCAATCTACACCGGCATGAGCGTGGAGGCAGTAAGCGGACTGATTGTCCCTGCTCTTCTCCCCTTCAACGTGGTAAAGGTTGCCATTAACAGCATCATCTTTGTAGTTATCATGCGCTCTGCTACCTCACTCTTTGAGAGCATCAAAGACGGTGAGTAAACTGGGCAACAATTCCCCTGATTTATACACGTCTGAAAGCACCGCACAAACTCAGGACCTGCCTGTAGCTGCGACGCTTTCGGACGTGACCTTTGTGCACGCAAAAGGCGTGATTGCCCTCGATCACGTCTCGTTCTCTATTCCCGCAGGTAAACGTACCTGTATTGTTGGTGCAAACGGTTCGGGCAAGTCTACCGTTGCCTCAATTCTCTCTGGCCTTTCCGCCCCTGACGAGGGAACCGTTACCTTTCTGGGAACCACCGTTGTCAATGACGGCCAAGTTGACTTTGAAGCGTACCAGGCCATTCGCCCGCAGCTTGGCCTGGTCTTCCAGAATCCTGAAGATCAGATTATTTGCAGCGTTGTCGCAGACGATATTGCCTTTGGTCTGGAGAACCTCCAAGTACCTAGCAATCAGATAACACCGCTGGTAGAACAGCAGATTACCCTTGGGACTCTCACCGAGTTTGCTTCCGAAAATCCGCAGATGCTCTCGGGCGGCCAGCAGCAGCGCGTGGCCATCTCGGGCGCTCTGGTCATGAAGCCGCAAATCCTGATTCTTGACGAACCTTCCGCAGCTCTTGACGTTGTTCATAGAAATAACGTTATGGGCCTTGTCGAGAAACTCCGTGCAGCTGGAAAGACTATTGTTCACGTAACGCATTTCATGGACGAAGTGGTTTCCGCTGACCACGTGATTGCCTTGGACGACGGTCGCGTTGCGTTTGAAGGAACGCCTGAAGCCCTCTTTGAACAGCATGAGCTGGTTGAATGCCTGCATCTTGAAGAGCCGTTTGCCTATCAGGTGGCGCATGCGCTCAACAACCGTGGAGTTGTCGTGTGCAAATCCCCTTCGGCTCAGCGCGTGCTTGACGAGCTGACGGGGCTTCTCGCCACGGGGTCGCGAGGCGAGAAGGGCGGCGCGGCTGAAAGCTGCGACGCGATGGCCGCAGGTTGTGACGGCGTGGCTACAGCCGACAGCGTGTCCGTGCCAGCTGCGGTTTCTGTGCGCGACGTGACGTTCTCGTACCAGAAGCCTGTGCTCAAAAACATTTCGGTTGACGTGCAAAAAGGCTCGCATGTTGCCGTGATTGGCTCAACCGGTTCCGGCAAGTCTACCCTGGCGCGCTTGATTTGCGCACTTGATACGCCTGACGCCGGCAGCCTCTGTGTAACTGGATTGGATACTCGACAGAAGCAAAATCGCAGAAAACTTCACGGCATTGTTGGCTACGCCATGCAGCAACCGGAGCGCCAACTTTTTGCGCAAACGGTTGCAGAAGACGTGGCATTTGGCCCTACTAACCTAGGTCTTTCTACCTGCGATGTCATAAGCGCTGTGAATGCTGCTCTGGAACTTGTGGGACTTTCCCACAAGGCAGACGCATCCCCTTTTGAGCTTTCTGGTGGTCAGCAGAGACTGTGCGCACTTGCAGGCGTTATTGCTATGCATCCAAAGGTGCTTGTGCTCGATGAGCCTACCAGCGGACTTGATCCCTACTATTGCTCTAAGCTCAGAAAAATTATCAACGCCGTTCTTGAGGACGGCTGTACCGTCATTGAGCTCACACACTCGATGGAGGATGCGGCGGAAGCTGACCAGATTATCGTGCTTCATGAGGGTGACCTAGTTTTCTCTGGCTCGCCACAACAAACATTTACTCATTTCTCAGAGGCAGAATTCCAGGAACTTGGTCTGGGCATTCCTCATGCACTTGCTTGGGCGCAACGTCTGTCCCACACTACGGGAATCAACCTGGGAGAACCTTTGACTCTGTCTGATCTGGTAGATGCGCTGGTAGACGTGCTTCCGCGCAATTTTGACGCCACACAGACTGATAACGCTGGACACGCCGACGACCTCTCGCAAGGAGGCTACTATGGCGCTTAAGATTTCTGTGGGCCAGTACTATCACGGGGACTCGCTCATCCATAGGCTTAATCCCAACGTTAAATGCCTGGCCGCACTCCTTCTGATGCTTGCAACCTTTTTTATCCGCAACGCGCCACAGCTTGCACTACTGGTAGTAGGAGCGCTTTGCCTGTTGGCTCTGGCAAAAATCCCTATCAAACAAGTACTTGTGTCAATCATCCCACTTGCCTGGCTGCTCATCTTTCTCTCGCTCTTCAATCTGTTACTTACGCGAGAAGGAACTGTGCTTGTCTCCTGGTCAATCTTTACCATCACCGATGTGGGAGCATGGAGCGCTTTCCTCTACCCCGTACGCATTTTAGCTGCAATTTTAATGGGTGCACTACTCCTGCTTACCACAACTCAAACGGATCTAGGCAATGCCTTTGAAGCAGCGTGCTCGCCACTTTCTAAGATTGGTCTTCCTGGCAAAGAAATTGCCATGATTTTCTCGCTTATGCTGCGCTTTATTCCAACGCTTGCGGGCGATGCTGTATCTATTTCAGAGGCTCAAACTGCTCGTGCAGGAGACGTTGCTTCAGGTTCGCTGCCCAAAAGACTCCGTGCGACCTTCTCCATTGTGGTGGCGCTTCTGGCCAGCTCGCTCAGGCATGCTAACAACCTTTCTAAGGCACTTGATGCTCGCCACTATGTAGCAGGGGCTTCTCGCACTCGTTGGCATCAACCAACCTTTGGCGTTCGCGAGGCAATTGCCTTGGGTGTAACCGTTTGTTTTATCGCCCTTATCTTTGTGCTGGCGTAAAACTTTTAACTAAATAATCTGTATTTTTAACGCTCTGTTACAACCCATTTTTCTTTTCTCGACAAGCTCCAATTTGGCCACCTAAGTAACGTACAATAAAGCCAGTAAAAGCGTTCAAGGCTTGCATTGAAAGGTGGCCCCATGGTCCTGCGCGTCTACGTCCAAAGAAAATCTGGTTTCGAGGGCGAGGCAAAAGCCCTGCTCAAAGAAGTGAAAGACCTTCTTGGTATTACCGAGTTACAACGCATTGACCTGCTTAACCGCTACGATGTTGAGGGAATTTCAGAGGAACTCTTTGAGTCCTGTATCCCCACCGTTTTCTCCGAGCCACAGTCCGATCTTGCCAGCCGTACCATGCCAGAGTTTTCTTCTGAAGGTGTGGCTGTTCATACGTTTGCTGTTGAGTTTTTGCCTGGCCAGTTTGATCAGCGCGCAGACTCTGCAGCTGAATGCGTGCAGCTCATCAGCCAAGGCGAGCGACCTCTTGTTCGCTCTGCTCGCCTTTACGTGCTAACCGGAAATCTCACAGAGGCAGACGTTGCCGCCATCAAGAACTACCTGATCAACCCCGTTGAGGCCCGCGAGGCTTTCCTTGAGCTTCCCGAGACCCTCAAGATTTCCATTCCAGAGCCTGCTGATGTAGAGGTTCTTGAGGGCTTTAACGCTCTTGACCAGGACGGCCTCAAGGAGTTCATTGCTTCTCACGGCCTTGCTATGGACCTGGCTGACCTCACCTTCTGCCAGCAGTACTTCACCGATGAGCAGCGCGATCCTACCATCACCGAGATTCGCGTCATTGACACCTACTGGTCTGACCACTGCCGCCATACTACCTTCAACACCGGAATTACCGGTGTGCAGATTGATGATGACCTGGTAAAGGCCGCGTTTGAGAAATATCTCTCCATGCGCAAAGAGCTTGGGCGAGAAGATCGTGCCGTCTCTCTTTGGGACATGGCAACTATTGGTGCAAAGTACCTTCGCGAGAAGGGCGTTCTCACCAATCTTGATGAGTCAGAAGAGATTAATGCCTGTACCGTAAAGGTAAAGGTAGACGTTGACGGTAAAGACGAAGACTGGCTTTTCCTCTTCAAGAACGAGACTCACAATCATCCAACCGAGATTGAGCCTTTTGGTGGCGCAGCTACCTGCATCGGTGGCGCAATCCGCGACCCTCTTTCTGGCCGCAGCTACGTCTACCAGGCAATGCGCGTCACAGGCGCCGCAGATCCAACCGTTCCTGTTTCCCAGACACTTCCTGGAAAGCTTCCCCAGCGCACCATTGTTCGCACGGCAGCTGCGGGTTATTCCAGCTACGGTAACCAGATTGGCCTTGCTACCGGCCAGGTTTCTGAGCTCTATCACCCAGGCTATGTTGCAAAACGCATGGAGATTGGTGCTGTTGTAGGCGCAACTCCTCAAAGTCACGTTCGTCGTGAGCGTCCAGAAGATGGCGATATCATCGTTCTTCTCGGCGGTCGCACGGGACGTGACGGTATTGGCGGCGCAACCGGCTCTTCAAAGGCACACGATGCTGGCTCCATTGAGCGCGACGGTGCCGAGGTCCAGAAGGGCAACGCCCCTGTTGAGCGCAAACTTCAGCGCCTCTTCCGCCGTGAAGACGCTTGCAAGCTCATTAAGCGCTGCAACGACTTTGGTGCAGGCGGTGTTTCTGTTGCTATTGGCGAGCTTGCCGACGGCCTTGACGTCAACCTGGACGCTGTCCCTAAGAAGTACGACGGCCTTGATGGCACTGAGCTGGCAATCTCCGAGTCTCAGGAGCGCATGGCCGTTGCGCTTGAGGCAAAAGACGTCGATCAGTTCTGCGCATACGCCCGCGAAGAAAACCTCGAGGCAACCATTGTGGCGACAGTCACAGAGGACCCTCGCCTGGTCATGCGTTGGCGCGGTCAGAAGATTGTCAACATTAGCCGCGCATTCCTCGCCTCAAACGGCGCACCTAAATCAATCACCGTGCGCCTGGCCAAGCCTCTTGCCTACCAGCGTACCTGGGCAGGCACAACTCTTGGCGAGAAACTCCACTCGCTGGTACGCGATCTAAACGTTGCATCCAACAAGGGTCTCTCCGAGCGCTTTGACTCTACCATTGGCGCAGGTACCGTCCTTATGCCATTCGGTGGCGCTCGCCAGCTGACCCCAGCCCTTTCTATGGTGGCTAAGCTTCCTGTTATGGGCCAGACCAATACGGTCTCGGGCATGGCTTGGGGCTTTAACCCCTACCTCATGGAAGCCGACCAGTTCCGCGGCGCCTACCTCTCTGTTGTTGAGTCCGTTTCCAAGCTGGTTGCTACCGGCTTTAAGTACCAGGACCTCTACCTCACCTTCCAGGAGTACTTCGAGAAGCTCGGCCAGAATCCAAACCGTTGGGGCAAGCCAGCAGCGGCCCTTCTTGGCGCACTGATGGCACAGGTCAACCTTGGTCTTGCAGCTGTCGGCGGCAAGGACTCCATGTCCGGTACCTTTGAGGACCTGGACGTTCCACCAACGCTGGTTTCGTTTGCTACCGGCCTTACCAAGGTGGACAAGATTGTCTCTAACGAGTTCAAGGGTGCAGGTCACAGGCTCATTTCCATCGTCCCATCCTACGACGAGAGTGGCCTTCTCCCCGATAACGAGTCCCTGCTCACCGCATACAAGCTGGTCAGCACCCTAGTCCAGTCCAAGAGCGCACTTGCCATTACCACGCCAGGTTACGGCGGCGTGGCCGAGGCTCTCTTCAAGAGTTGCCTGGGCAACAAGCTGGGCGTTGAGCTGGTCCCAGAGATTTCTGCCGACGCGCTCTTCTCGCCAACCTACGGTGCCTTCATCGTTGAGCTGGCAGACGGCGTATCCGTTGACGACGTCGACGGCGTATGCGTGGCTCCTCTGGGCGTCACCACGTCCGAGTACACCTTCAGCGCGTGTGGCGAGAAGATCGACCTCTCCGAGCTTCAGGAAGCATGGGAGCGTCCACTTGAGGAGGTCTTCCCCTACCGCGGAGGCTCCGACGAGGCTGTGGAGAAAATCAGCTTCGACGGTGCATCCACACGACACTCCTATGCTGGTCCAGCCCTTATCGCACCTGCTCGCCCACGCGTCATCATCCCCGTATTCCCAGGTAACAACTGCGAGTACGACGTTGCGCGTGCTTTTGAGCGTGCGGGCGGTGACCCAACCACGCTGGTCATTAACAACCTAACACCTCAGGACATTGTTGAGTCCGCAAATGCGCTGGCAGAGTCCATCAAGAAGAGCCAAATTGTCATGATTCCAGGCGGTTTCTCCGGCGGAGACGAGCCAGATGGATCTGCTAAGTTCATCTGCGCCCTTTTCCGTGCACCTCAGGTAACCGAGGCTGTCCGCGAGCTTCTACAGCAGCGCGATGGCCTTATGCTGGGCATCTGCAACGGCTTCCAGGCACTCATCAAGCTGGGCCTTGTTCCTTACGGCGATATCCGACCCATGGACGACACCTGCCCAACACTGACGTTCAACACCATTGGCCGCCACCAGAGCCAGCTTGTTCGTACCAGCGTTGCATCCACTATGTCGCCATGTCGCTCCCAGTGCACTCGTGGCGCCCTCCACCCACGCGCACGCCGCCCCGGCGCAGGGCGCGGGGGGGCTGCCGCCGCGGGGCTTGAGACGCTCAAGGCTAACGGCCAGATCGCAACGCAGTACGTTGACGCAACAGGTACTCCGAGCATGGACTTCTCCGTTACCCCGCACGGGTCCAGCCGGGCGATCGAGGGCAGTCCCCGCCCCGATGGTCGCGTCCGGGGCAAGATGGGTCACACGG
>JAGZWL010000138.1:0-2562 GCA_018378955.1 Atopobium sp.
TGCTTGGGATCATAGGAGAACGCCACGTCATCAAACTCAATGGAACCCTGTGGATTCTGGATGACTTCAGCGTCTACTGGATCAGGCTTGATTTCCTTTGCGTCGAGAAGATCAAAGACTCGACGAGCGCTTGCATAGGCTGTCTGAACCTGTGTAACAACTGCAGAAATGGCGTTAAAAGGCTTCATGTACTGGTTGGCATACGAGAGGAAGCTCTGCACCTGACCAATGGTGAGCACAGAAGGAACGCCCGTCAAAACGCAAATGCAGCCAAGTCCAGCTACCAGTGCGTAAATGAAGTTGTTTACCAAGCGCGTGGAAGGATTAGAAAGCGATGAAGCAAACTGTGCACGCTCTCCTACTACACGGAGTTTCTCGTTAATGGCTTCAAACTGCTCAATAATAGCGTCCTTGTGAGCAAAAGCAGTAATAAGCTCCTGATTGGAGACCATCTCTTCTGCGTATCCGCCTAGCTGGCCCTGATAGCCCTGTTGCTTGCTAAAAGATGAGCTTGCGTATTTGGTAATGGCGGAAGCAACAATAATAGAGAGCGGCGTAGCTAGAGCAACCACAAGGCCCATAGGAATCGACATATAGAACATGAAGCATAAGGTTCCAATAATGGTCACCACGCCTGTGAGGAACTGCGTGAGGCCCTGTTGAAGGCCATCACCAAGCTGATCAACATCGTTAACTACCCTAGAGAGCAAGTCTCCCTGAGAATGCGTGTCAATGTATGAGAGCGGCAAGTTTGCCACCTTAGCATGAGCCGCGTTTCTGAGATCGCGTGTAACCAGGTAGGTAAGCTTATTGGTAGACCAAGAAGCTAGCCACTGCGTAGCACTTGCAAGCAAAACTACCAGTGAGAGCTGAGCGAGCGTAGGCAAAAGTGCGGCATCGGCGCCCTGGACCAGCCTGATGAGCTGGTCGATGGCACTACCCACAATGATGGGTACCCAGAGCTGCAGAATAACGGTTGCAATAGATGACACAGACGCCAGAACCAGAAAACCTCTGTGAGGAGAAATCCATGCAGCTAGTCGGCGTGTGACTTCTGCTGCGGACATGGAGATAGCGTCAGCAGAGCCGCCTTTGCCGTGCTCAGGAGCGCTTGATGCAATAGCGGAGGTGCTTCCACCAGAATACATATCGGCCATTACTCCACCTCCTCAGGACGAAGCTGCGAGAGGCAAATCTCTTTATAAAGCGGGCATGTGGCGAGAAGTTCTTTGTGTGTTCCCAGACCCACTTGTTTGCCATGGTCAAGAACAAGAATCTTATCTGCTTGCATTACCGCTGCTACACGTTGCGAAATAATGATGCTTGTAGTGGTGGCTCTGAGCTTACGGAGTGCTGCACGGAGGTGGGCGTCCGTAGCAAAATCAAGTGCGGAAGCAGCGTCGTCCAAGATGACAATGCGCGGGCTTCCTACCAGCGCACGGGCGATGGTCAAGCGCTGACGCTGACCTCCCGAGAAGTTCTTGCCGCCACGCTCAACAATGCTATCGAGCTGATCGGGTTTCTCGCGCACAAAGTCTGCTGCTTGAGCAACCTCAAGAGCTGACCAGAGCTCTTCATCGGTAGCGTTAGGGTTCTTCCAGCAGAGGTTGGTACGGATAGTGCCGCTGACCAGCGAGGTGTGCTGTGGAACGTAACCAATAAGGGAACGCAGCTGCTCAAACGTATAGGTTTTGACGTCGTGGCCAAAGACACTTACAGAGCCCGTTTCTGTATCAAAAAGACGCGGGATGAGGGCGGCAAAACTGGACTTACCAGAGCCTGTACCGCCGATGATACCCAGCGTCTGGCCAGCCTGAAGCGAAAGATTGATACCAGAAAGAGCAGGCTCTCCCCCGCCGTCGTAGACAAGCGAAGCATCCTTAAACGCTACAGCAACGCCAGTAAAGTCGGATTCACTGAGGTCAAAGCGTTTGTTTCCGCTATCGGTAAGAGCAGGTTTGGTGTTAAGTACTTCCATTACGCGTGCAGCAGACGCAGTTCCGCGTGTAATGATAATAACCAGGTTAGCAACGTATCCAATAGCCAGAAGCGCGCTGGTCATATAACTGACAAGAGCCACTACGGTTCCTTGAGAGAGCGTGCCAGCGGTAATCTGGGGCGCTGCCAGCCAGAGCGTTACTGCAATTCCTAGGTACAAAACAAGGAAGGTCGCTGGGTTCAGAAGAGCCGAGTAATTTGCAGCGTCAGTTGCTGTTTCTGTCTGAGCAAGAACTGCCTCGGAGAATTGTTCCTTCTCTTCTGATTCATGCCTAAAAGCCCTAATAACACGAATACCAGAAAGCATTTGTCGCATATATAAAGAAACGGTATCAAGGCGCTTCTGCAGCTCAGTAAAGAGTGCGGTAGATTTACGTGCAACAAAAAAGAAAATAGCTGCTACCAACACTGTTGCAATCAAAAAGACCATTCCAAGCTGAGCGTCAAGCATAAGGGTGGCAATAATAGATCCGGCCGCTAAGATTGGCCATCTGACCAGCTGACGAATACCCAGAGCAACGGTTACCTGTACCTGGTTAACGTCGTTGATCAGCCTTGTTACCA
>JAGZWL010000139.1:0-2505 GCA_018378955.1 Atopobium sp.
GCACCCACTTACGTGGAACATCTCTTTTAGCAGCAGTTTCTTCTCGCCAGGCGCACACCTCTCGAGCAATAGCAAGTTGTCTGCGCGTAAGCGAGCCAGAACGTTTTAAACGGAGATATGCCTGATAGGGGTCTCGGCGATACTGCTCAATATTAGTATGTTGGTCCATCTCTGGCTTTACCCAGCTCAGACGATCAAGCTTGATGAGCTTCTCGACCATTTGATCGTAGATTGCGGGAAGATATCTCACGTCATCCTCGGCATATACCAGCTGCTCTTTATCAAGAGGTCGCTTTGACCAGTCTGTTAAAGACTCAGCCTTAGCAAGCTTGACGTTAGCAAAATTTTCTACCAGACCGGCGTAGCTCACCTGCTGACGCATGCCCAAAAATGCAGCTGCTACCTGCGTATCAAATACAGGAGCGCATGCGCAATCCATTTTTTCTAGTAAAACTTCAAGGTCTTGTGAGCACGCGTGGAAAATTTTGACAATCTGCGGATTTTCCAAGAGCTCTTTAAGCGGAGCTAGGTCATCAATAAGCAAGGGATCAATCGCAGCAATCTCTGAACCTGTGGAAACCTGCACCAGGCAAAGCTTGGGAAAGTAGGTTTTCTCGCGAAGAAACTCCGTATCAACTGCAAGGATATGCGAAGTCTTTGCTCGCTCACAAAATGCGGAAAGTTCTTCTGAGGTTGCTATATACAATGCGTCCATCCAATTGCCGATTAAGTATCTAACGTAAAGCGATACACTCATACGTATCAAAATGATATACCAGCTTGTCGCAAATCTTCGGAGGATATATGAGAACCCTCATCATTCACAATCCTTGCTCGGGTTTTAGCTCTGACGCAATCTTTGAATTTGAGCGCGCTCTTTTAAAAAGCGGCGACGAATGCCTGGTAAAGCTAGTTGAAAGCCATTGGCGCACAGATGAGGTTCTGAGTTCTGTTCAGCCTGAAGATTTTGACGTAGTGGTGCTCTCGGGCGGAGATGGAACCGTATCTAGCCTGCTCTACGGCCTTAGAGGATGCCAGACACCTATTCTTGTCTTCCCTTCTGGAACCGCTAATCTTCTAGCTGCAAATATTGGAAACGCTCCTGAACCTAATGCACTGGCGCTGGCCTGCAGAAACCTTCAGACCGCTCAGCTTGACCTGGGTGAGATTACCTGGACCACAGTATCGGGAGAAACCCATGTAGCTGGAGTTCCTTTAATGGCTGGCACAGGCCTTGACGCAGAAATTATGCGCTCCGCTATCCCCCACAAACAAACCTTTGGAGAAGCCGCGTATTTTACTGCAGCCCTAGCAAACCTTATGCCGCCAGTTCACGACTTCAAAATTACCGTTGACGGCAAAGTACATGAGCTTCAGGGTATTGGCTGTCTTATTGCAAACAGTTCCATGATGCAAGCAGGAATTGAATTAGCCCCTGGTAATCGTATGAATGACGGTCTGCTTGAGGTTATTGTCATTGAGACTCACATGACTGCAAAACTGGTACGCCCACTGCTTTCTGGTTTCTTTGATCGCACGGGAGACTCGCTTGGTAGGCCCTACCTCAATAGCTTTAGCGGAAAAGAAATTACCGTTGAATCAACAGCGCCTATGCCACTGGAAGTAAATGGCGAGGTCACCTGCCACGATATTTACGCCTATTCTGCTAGGTGTCTTCCTGGCGCGGTAAACGTTGTAGTGGACCACATGAGCCCTTACAGTAAGAAAGCATAAGAGCAGGTGAACAGCACAATAGGCACCGCCAAAGCTTGCATTTTCTTTTCTTTCGTTTTCGTAACATTCAGCCAAAAAGATTGCACGTAACCGTCAGATTAACTAATCTTTTATAGATACATTGCTAAGGTACGCACGTAAATTTCTAATGTTGCGCACAGTTGATGGGATATTTTTTGGTTGACGTTTCTAAAATTCGCGAGAGGTTCGATGAGCTTTCGACTCCTATTCTGAAGTCCGGAAGACTCTATCAGCTTGCAACTTTTACACAACATGGAACTACCAGCACGCTCGACCACGTTATTGCGGTTGCTTATAGCAGCCTTGCCTTTGCCATGAACGCTGGCATCAAAGTTGACGAGCATGCCCTTGTACGTGGCGCGCTTCTTCATGACTACTACCTCTATGATTGGCACGATCACGAGGCCGCACCAGACAACTGGCACGGATTTACGCACCCTCGCCATGCACTTGATAATGCCCGTGAGGATTTCCCTGATTTAACCCCTGTTGAGGAAGACATCATCTTGCATCACATGTTTCCTCTCGTTCCTATTCCACCTCATACCAAAGAGGCTTGGATTGTAACAACTTGCGATAAAGCTTGTTCAACTGCAGAAACACTAACAGGCAATCCATACAAAAAAGATGGTTTCCGCCCAACGGGTTTCTCGACACCTGAAAGCGATTTTCAGGGCACAACAAACAGTGAGTCAGATGAGTTTAACGACTACATGGATTACGGAAACCTCTCGTGAGCACTATGACTGA
>JAGZWL010000140.1:0-2494 GCA_018378955.1 Atopobium sp.
CCCCGCTTTACGAGAGCGGTGCTCTACCAACTGAGCTATGCTGGCGTGCAAAAGCGCGCTAACAACTATACGGGGAAGCCCTGTATTATTCAAGCAGAAATACTAAAGAAGCCCGAGAACACCACGAACAAGACGCTCAAGATCATTTGCGTACTTCTCGGATGCCTCTTGAACACTCTTATGCGTAGTTCCATGAGCACCAGCTGGATTTGCTGCAAGCGTCAAAGCTAACACGTTCATATCAAGAGCTCGGGCCATAATGACCTCGAGAGCTGTAGAAACGCCAACATATGAGACACCAAAGCCACGAAGCATAGCAACCTCTGCAGGAGTCTCAAAGTTTGGTCCCAAAAGACCAGCAAAAACACCCTCGTTAAGCTCAATTTTGAGGTCATCCGCTACGCCACGTGCAAGCGTTCTTAGATAAGGCGAGAAGGCATCATTCATATCTACAAATGGGGTCTCAACATCGCGAAGACCTGCCCACTCTGCAAGCGGATTGGTTCCGGTGAGGTTGATCTGGTCAGTAATAACACCAAGACCAGTCTTTGCATTACCAGAAACAGCGCCTGTTGCACCTGCAAAAATAATGTCTTTGCAGCCTAAGTGATGAGCATGCTGAACAAGAGAGGTTACCTCAGCTGCAGAATAGCCCTGATAGAGGTGCACGCGACCAGGATAGACAACTACAGGCACGCCATCGATAGTACCAATGGTTGCCTCAAAGCTGTGACCTGCCATAGGAGAAGCGTCAACAGGGAAACCTGGAATGTCACGATAATCAATACGACGAACTGGCTTTACCAAATCAGCAAGATGACCAAGTCCGGTTCCCAAAATAAGAGCAACAGGATGCTCAACAGATGGGCTTACATTCTCAATGGTTTTCTCGGTAACCACGCAAATCCCCTCCTCTAAGAGGTGACGAGTAAGTGTTCCCTCGCCAGAAACAAGCTTTCCTGAGTACGTACCATCATAAATCTCATGCACGCCACAAGACGGGCTCTTTGCCTTCAAAACGGCGAGCGTGATGTCAGAGGACGTAACGGCATTAAGAGCAATCTTAGATCCACGTTCAAAATCTTCTGTAACATCCGAGCCGTCCTTGAGCCAAACGCGTCCTTCTCGCTGTTCCGCGGGTGGACGAGGCACAGGAAGACCTGAGGAAGTCTCGGGGCAGATCTTTGTGACGTTTACTTTTTCTGCAAGCCTTTGTACTGCAGAAACAGGCTTGGCCCCTCCGTCATATCTGACGGGGAGGCCAAGTAAACAAGCGCTAATAGCAACTTTCATTGCTTTTCAGATCCTAGAGAGCAAGAGAGTAAACAGCAATAGATGCCTTACCAAGAATCTCGTTGATCTTCTGTGACCACTCCTGAGAAGCCTTGCTTGCAACAGCAGAGTACTTGCTCATTGCAACCTGATAAGCGGTCTGAGCAGCTGCATAAGAAGCGGAATCGTTGGAGATTGAATAAGCAGAGAGCTGCTTGTAGTAATCGCCATCCTGGGAAGCCCAAGTGTTGTTCTTAGCATCCCACTCATCACCAGCAAGACCAATGATGTACTGAGCGTACTCCTGGCTTGTAGTCTCAGAGTTGCCGTCCTCAGGTGCTGTTGGTGCCTGTGGAGCATCTGGAAGGGTTGTAGTCAGAACGCTATCACGATACTTCTTCATAATGACAGCATCATTGATGAGCTTCTTTGCAACGTCTTCAGAGAGCTTGTATGCAGAAGCAACCTGGCTAACATCGGTAGTCTTGAAGTTGGTCTGCATGTAATTGTTGACCTCGTCATCAGTGACGGTAATACCCTTGCTCTGAGCTTCAGCAACAACAAGAGCATTGCGAACATAGCCAATGATCTTATCGGCTGCTGGAACAGCATAGGTGCCGTCAGACTGCTTTGCTGCGTCAAGACCGGAAGTATTCTCAATAACCTCACGAGCAGTTACTTCTTTGGTCTGACCGTTATAGGTATAAGAAGCAATAGGAGTGTTCAGCTCGCCCTCAGAAAGTGTGGTGCGACCGTTCAAAGAGCCAGTAGCTCCGCCGCCGCCCAAAAGGAAGCGACCGATAACAATACCAAGGGCAAACAGTACAACTGCGCCTACTCCGATAAAGATCTTTGAGTTCTTTTTTACATCAATAGATGGCATATCCTTGCCTTTCATCGCTTAATGCAACTATGCGTACACTAATACAAACCTGTAGTTTACTCTTATTAGCATGCATAAAACATATAACCAGTAAACTCCCCCGTTTGTACACAGTCGTTTACATGCAAAACAAACTACTTGGTAGCTGCAACAATCTCTTCCGAATACTGTTTGATGTATCCAGTAGCATTTTCTGCATCAAACTTCATACGCTGAGACAGTGCTTTCTTCACGTCCTTAGAAATAGTTCCGTGCGCTAAGGCGAGAAGACCCTGGAGCATGTCATGGTACTCAGCATCTCCGTGATAGCACTGAACCGCCTCATCCAAAAGTGGCCAC